>DAIDTZ010000336.1 GCA_027456925.1 Nitrospirota bacterium | reverse complement strand
GGGCCGTGCGATGCGCACCGGCCACTCATGGCATCCCGGGATCTCTCGATGATCCTTGTATTCCCCGAGCGGCTCGTCCAGGCTGATGCTGCCTCCGCGGACCTTGTCGATCGTCCCGGTTTCTTCGGGGCCTGACATGATGTAATGTTTGAATGCACCCTCATTCACGGTTCCCAGGACCGTGCCGCCCGCAACCTTATCATTCTCCTTGATTGCGGGAGAGAACTCCCAGCGTTTCATATAATCCAGTGCGTACAGTTCCCTGCCGCCGGTGATGAACGGGCCCATTTCCTCCCTGAGCCGCTCCAGGGGCCGCTGGAGGCCGTCGAACATGCCGCCCAGGAGGCCCGGGCCGCGCCGCACCGTAAGCGGCATGCCCACGCCCTTGACCGGCTCGCCCACGGCAAGACCGCGGGTGTCCTCATAGACCTGGATCACCACCTTGTCACGCTCCAGCCGGACCACCTCGCCGGTGAGCATGGCGTGACCGACATACACGCGCTCGTAGAGCTTCAGCCCTTTGAGATCGGAGCTCACCGTCGGTCCTGAAATACTCTGAATGGCGCCGCTTCTGTTCGACATATTCGTTCACCCTGTGGCGCGGCATCCGAGCAAATGCTCTGGCCACGCAGTGGCAGGCTATTGTAAAAGCATCCATGTCATTGCGAGGAGCGATTTTTGCGACGCGGCAATCTCGGTTTCTAATCGTTATCAACAACGAGATTGCTTCGCTTCGCTCGCAAAAGACGGCCTAAAAGAATTTCTAAACAACCTCCTAAACCGTCATAGTCTCAATCTCACATGGTACCCGATCGCACGTCTGATCAAGCGGGCCGCATAGTCTTCGACCTCAGCGGGAGGTTTTATTGGAGACGGGAGGACCAGGAGGATCCCCTGCCACCCCTGTTCCAGTTCCCGGAGCCGCTCATCAGGCATCCCGGTAAGCAGGCGCTCGTCGATCACCGCAAGCCCGATATCGGGTTCTGCCATGGTCTTTGCAAGAGCATCTTCCACGTCCGCACGGTCCAGGGCATGCTGCGAAACACCGGTCAGGCTGAACCCGTACTCGGCATCAAGAGGCGTCATGAAGGTTATTTTTTTCATAATTCAGTCGGAAGCAAGTGCAGGCTGCGCCTTTGAAAGAGATCGTCTTTGATTTTGAATTCCTGATTCATTGGTCTGAGGCATTGCCTCGCTAAAACTTGCATTTCGAACTACTGCACCAGCTCTGCAGCAACCGCCTCCCGCTCGAGATCTTTTGTATGGTACAGCACGCTCAGATTCATCGCTTCGATCGAACAGCGCCAGAGATAATCGAGGATGGGGGCGACTCCGAAGGGCTCCCTTCCCTCTTTATGCAGCCATCGAGTCATGCTCGTATAGAGGGCAACCTCAACCATCGTCGGTTCCGGCCGTTCCACCTTTATGCCCGTAAATTCATGGATCAGCGATCCGATGGCCGGGAGATCGCCTTTTCCCGCCGCTTCCCGCAGTCTCGCTTCAGGTATGCCGCCGCCCGGGAGGACCGGGGGGAGTGATTTCAGTTCCAGGCGAAGATATTTGTAAAGGCTTATGATGTTCCGTGCATCGATTAACCGTGAAAAAAACAGGTGCACCAGCGGATGGAGCCTCGATCCGACCGTTACCGTAAGATAGGCCTCGGTGAGGCGCTGCTCCACTCCGCGAAGACCCTCGTTTTGCGCAACGTCGCTCAGGCCGGCAAATTGTTCCGATAAGGGAATAAACATCCGCTCGATCCCTGCCACGGCTTCCGCCAGACCATCGCTGGTTAAAAGCACTTTCTTCATCTCATCGGAGAGCAGACTGTTGACGAGGAGCTCATCGAGGACCCCTTCTTTTTTTTCGCGGATGTTCCTGAGACAGATGAAAATGGTCCGGAGTTCCGCGTACAGGAAATAAGGA
Organism: Nitrospirota bacterium; assembly: GCA_027456925.1. Classification (GTDB taxonomy): domain Bacteria; phylum Nitrospirota; class UBA9217; order UBA9217; family UBA9217; genus JAJYKN01. The sequence goes on along the minus strand of DAIDTZ010000336.1, from coordinate 8,662 downwards.
TGGAAGATCTTGCGCAGCTCGCGGTTCATCTGGCCGTGCACCCACCGGTATTCATGGACGAGATCGGCCCAGATCCTGTCGGGAGAGCTCGACGTGCGCATACCCGCCTGCTTCGAAGAGGCCGCGAGGAAGAGGTCCTGATCATAGAGCAGCGACTTCCAGTTCCTGATCAGTTTGGACCGCCGCCCCTTGATCCTCGACAGCAAGTACTCCGTGGGGTATCCCCGGTCACTGGGGTCCTGCAGAAGCTCAATCCGATGCCTCCCGGTACACGTCGCCCACCATCTGCGGCAGCAGCTCGGCCCACGCGCGCTCCAGCCTTTTTTCAAACGTATTGATCACCCTGATCGTTCCATCCTCTATGGTCACCTCAAGTCCTCCGGCGATGTGGCTGACCGAGGTGATCTCCGCGTCAGGAAAAAACCGTTTTGCCAGATCGACATCAGCGGCATTTACCCTCACCGCCTTCCAGGGAAGCGCAGGGAGTTCCTTGACGAGCTTCTCGAAGACCGCAGGGTATTGGTCATCCCGCAGCTGACGGAGAGAGAAACGTGCAATCGAGTACAGGGAATCCGCGAGCGTTTGTTCCGCCGCCAACCTGAACTCCCGGGCACGGCCGGCGCCTTCCGCCAGGGCGCGGCGCGATTCTTCTTCGCAGACCGCGGCAAGCTGGTCCGCATACTGCCTCCGCAGATCGGCAAGCTTTTGAGCTGCGGCTGCCTGGAGCTCTGCCGCCTCTTTCTCCGCTTCCAGCCGGAGGACACGGACGCTCTCCTCGCCGCCGAGCCGGAGCGACTCGATCAACTCCTTGGAGCTCATTGCTACTTCACCGTAAAGAGGATCATCGTTGCCACCACAAAGCCCAGGATCACCATGGTCTCAGGGATGGCGACCAGGATCACGACGGTCCCGGTCAGCTCCGGTTTTTCCGCCAAAGCTCCGGCCCCTGCTGATCCGATCTTCGACTGCGCCCACGCCGTGGCAAACGCAGGAAGACCGATCGCCAGGGCGGCGCAGAATGCGATGAGTACTTTTTCGAGGTTCATTGTAGCCTCCTTTTTTAATTTAGATAAGCCGTTTTGAATTATCCTAAAAACGACATTTGACACTGATAAAATCCGGAAGAACCTGATAACGGCTGATTATTCATGAATAAAGGCTCACCCAAACAGGTGAATACCTTGGTGCTGGCTTTATCCGCATTTATCAGGTGTTAATCCGCCTTTTCAGTGTCTAAATGCTTTTTCCAGGATTATGCGTGTTTCTTCAGCGGCTCGAACTTCCTGCCGCCGTGTTCCATGAACTTGCTGAAAAACTCCACATAGTGGAGCCTGAGCGAATGGATGGTCGGCGAAAAAACGCCGAGGACGATATTCAGGAGGTGGATCAGTCCGGCAACGGCCACGCCGGTAACCACATCGCCGGTCAAGCCGCCGAGGTTGTTTGCGACAAAGGCAAGCAACACCGATGTAAGGCCTATGGCCATGATACGGACGTAGGAGATGATATTGCCGATGCTTTTCAGAAGCTCCAGGGGGGCCAGAAGACCGCCCGTAAAAAACAGGACAGGGGTCAGGAACAAAATGGCGATGATGACGGGCCGGGCAAGCTTTTTCGGGAACACATCGAAGAAGGACGCGAGCACGACGATCATTGCCAGAATGATGACGATGCTCAAGAGCTTATACACCGCTTCTTTCTTTTCCTTTTTCCGGAACTCCGCAATAACGCCGAAGAGCAGGCCGAGGAGCACATGCGCCACGCCTACGGCAAGAGTAAAGAAGATCATCGGCACGATTGCCGTCCTGCGTTCGATGCAGAGGGGCTGCAAATGGAAGAGCCGCTCGGGCAGGTCCCCGAAGAACTCGCCGAACAAAATGCCGAAGAACACCGAATAGAGCGACGCAACCAGCAGGATTTTGGCCCCGTCCCTGATCATTTTTTTCTGTCTGAATTTTCGCATCAGGAAGTACGCAAGCGTTCCGAGGAAAAGACCGTATCCCGCATCGCCCAGGATCATGCCGAAGAAGACCGGGAAGAAAATGCCGATGAACGGCGTCGGGTCGTAGGAGGTATAGGCCGGCAGCGGCAGCATGCTCGTGAAGATCTCGAAGGGCTTGAAGTAGGGAGGATTTTTCAGGAGGATCGGGACCCTGCTCAGGTCTTCTTCGCGCAACTCCTTTTCCGCCAGGACGATGCTTCCGTCAAAATCGCGCGCCAGGCGTTCCCTGAGCCTTGCTATATCATCCGCCTTCATCCATCCGTTGACGAAGAAGCACATCCGCGTTTCGAACGCCGCAGCGGTCGTGGACAGAACGGACAGCCGGTCGTCGATCCACTCCCGCACACTCCGGTAGATCGGCGTCCATCGTTGGGCGAACCGCGACAGTCCGGCGTCGATTCCCCGGAGTTCCGCGGACGCCTCCGCTATTTTTTTCTTCACATAGGCGACTTTTTCTGAAAAAGTGAGGTTGTTGTAGGACGGCGGAAACGTGAGCTCAGGGACCTGCTCGTCGCTCAAGGTCCTTTTCACGCGATCGGCGAGGTCTCGCTCCACCGTGATGAGCCCCACAAGCGTGCCATCCTTCGCGGTCTGCGTCACCAGTTCGTATTTCCAGTCGGTGATGCGCGAAAGCGCTTCTTTGAGGCGGGTCACCATATCGGGCTCCCGTATGGTAAGGCCGATGAAATCAAGGTCCGGCGTTTCCTTGACGCTTTCGACAAGAGGGGCCAGGGTGCCCAGAAACAAGGCATACCGTTCGAGCTCCGCGAGTTCCCTGGTGAGTTCCTCTTTCCGCTCATTGCGCTCCCTGACCGTAGCAGTATGCCGCTCCACGATCGCCTGCATCGTATCAATGACCGGCCGGGGATCGAGATAACTGTTTCGTACCGGCAACGCCGGAAGAAAAGACAAAAGCTCGACGACCTTCGTGCGAAGCCCTTCAAGAAAGACCCGCTCGAACATTGTTTTTTCGTCGAGCATGAAGGCGCGAACATCCTCCTCGTGGCCTTCCTCGAGGAAACCAATTGTTGCCGGCTCTATCTGGAAAACACCGAGTTCACGCAGGCATACGAGTACATCCTGGAGCAGCCCCTTGGCCCCGACGATCTCCACTTTTGCCATCCTGACGATCATAGGTCATCCTGGAAGGATCTTGCTGATTTGACTGGTTACGATTCTGGCCAGAATGTCGTTCTCAATATGCGAAATTCTGTCCATCCGTTTTTTTGCCTGTTCAACGAGCTCAGCTGCATTTTTTTCCGCGTCCCGTGCGGCATCGTCGCGGGCTTGCTGAAATGACAGGGCGATATCCTTTTCCTGCCCCGCAAGATCTTTTTCGATTTCTTTTTTGCGCGCATCAAGCCACTCGCGCGCGGCGATTTTTGCCTGGTCCAAAGACTGCTGAATCTCCTTTTCGACTCCTATGATCTCGCGCAGGATATTATTTTCCATGACTACATTTTAGCAAATAAATCGCCCTTTAGTGCTAGTAAGATCCCTTTGCAATGTCTTGTTTACCTAATGAGACACCCTGTTCATGGGATAATTCCGGGGCAAAATATCCATAATCCTAAAAAAGGCATTTGACACGGATCAAATCTGATAAGAGTCGGATAATTGCGGATTTTTTTTCAAAGAGTAGTTCACCCAACAGGTGATTGCCTTGCTTTCGAATGTATCCGCTTTTATCATATGTTAATCCGCTTCTTCTGTGTCTAAGTGTTTTTTCCATGATAATTGCGGATTCATTGCCCTTTTGACCTGCTAACGGGGAGTTCTATGGTAAAAAGCGGCTCTTGGATCGATTCTCCGCTGCAGACCGGGCACTTTCCGGGCCGTCTCAGCTTTTCACGTTTTGTAAAAACAAATCCGCATTTTTTGCATTCCGCAGGCATGATGATCAAACGCCCCCCTGAGGTCGCGAGCGACTTTTGAATATGTTCGAGGTGATGAGGTACGTCGCGCTCCGGTATCCGTGCGATTGCCGAGAGGTCTCTCGCACTGCACGGTCCTAGAAGAAGCCCATCAATGAGCTCCTGTCTGATCGTCTCGTGCGTTTCGGGAAGAAGAATGGGGCCCTTTTTGTATTTGGCTTTCATCACGTTCTCGTTTCAGGGATGCAAGAATGCGTTGTTGCAAAAAAAAATGTAAAAACCTATTTCAGCTCTTATTCCTCCTTTTTCCTCAAAGGTGAAATCTTTAAAAAACCTTTGCAATCAATCTTCTCGGTCATCCTGCTATGGCAAAGTGTCGCATGTTCATCCACTGATAAATCAATTGTAGCCTAAATTGGGGCCACCTTGACAGTCTATGATTCTTTGCTAAAATGTACTCATGAATCACTCACTCATGAAACAGCTCACCCTCCTGTTCCTGCTCTCCTGTTTCCTGTTGCCTTCTCCCGCTGCTGCCAAGGACTCTTGCTATGATTGTCATGGACAGAAAGGGATGAAGCAGTACGTGGATAAATCCGCTTTTGAGCAATCCGCACACGGCCACTTGTCCTGCACGAAATGCCATTTCGATGTGTCGGGATATCCCCACGGGAAGGTCTCGAAAGTCAATTGCGGCGCCTGCCATTTTATCGGCACGGAAGGCGCGCCCAAGGAGCAGGCCCGGCAATACAAGCTAAGCGTGCACAACCGGGTCACTGCCGTGGGGAATGCGGCGCTGCCGACCTGCCAGACCTGCCATGGCTCACACTACATCTATCCCTCCGCAGACACGCGGTCTTCCACCAACAGGCAAAAGATCCCGGCCCTCTGTTCCCAATGTCATCCCCGGGAATTCGAGGTCTACAAGAACAGTATTCACGGCAAACAACTTCTCGAAGACAATAACCCGGCGGCGCCTACCTGTTTCCAATGCCATTTGGAGCACTTGACTCCGCCCACGGCGAGCAACGCATGGCAGCTGGCGCTGATCAAACAGTGCGGGAACTGTCATTCCGAGGAATTAAAAACATACCGCAAGACGTATCACGGCAAAGTGACGGAACTGGGGTATGTCACCGTGGCAAAATGTGCCGACTGCCACGGGTCCCACGACATTCTTATGCTCAACGACCCCGATTCGACGCTCTCACAGAAAAACATCCTGAAAACCTGTCAGAAATGCCATCCCGCCGCCACACCGGGCTTCACCAAATTCTATGCCCATGCCGAGGAAAAGGACCGGGCGAAATACCCGGTGCTGTACTATACCTTCCTGTTCATGACCGTCCTGCTGCTCGGCACCTTTGCATTTTTCTTCACCCATACGTTCCTGTGGGCTTACCGCTCGCTCAAAGAGCGGATGAACAAAAAGGGAGGCGAGTAACTTGGCTGAGATAAAACGGTTCAACGCCTATCACCGGGTGCTCCATGTCGCCATGGCCGTAAGCTTCATCGGGCTGGTGGCGTCCGGCATGCCGCTCAAATATGCAAACGCCCCCTGGGCCGCGTGGCTCATGAGGCTTCTCGGCGGGTACTATGCAGCCGGTCTCATCCACCGCATCTGCGCCGTCATTACCTTCGGATATTTCGCCGCGCACATCGGCTACGTGATATACGATATCGCCATCGTCCGGAAATTCCGGTTCAACATCATCGGGCCCGACTCCATGGTGCCGTGGCTCAAAGACCTCGAAGACATCTACCACAGCTTCCGCTGGTTTTTCGGCGTGGGGCCGCGGCCGCAGTTCGACCACTTTACCTATTGGGAAAAGTTCGATTACTGGGCCGTGTTCTGGGGCGTGGGCATGATCGGGGTGTCGGGCCTCTTCCTCTGGTTCCCCGAGTTCTTCGGCCGCTTTATGCCCGGCTGGGCGTTCAACATCGCCACGGTCATCCACAGCGATGAGGCGCTCCTCGCTGCCGGCTTCATCTTCACCATCCATTATTTCAATACCCACCTGCGGCCGGAAAAATTCCCCATGGATCCGGTCATCTTCTCCGGGAGGCTCACGCTCCATGAACTGCAGCACGATCGACCTCTTGAGTACCAGCGTCTTGTGGACGAAAACCGGCTCGAACAGTACCTGACCGGTCCGCAGCAGACCTGGATCACCGATGCCGGCATACTCTTCGGCTTCGCGATTGTCCTGATCGGTTTTTTCCTGCTTATCCTGATCGTGATGGGCCAGTTCCTCTACTAATATGTCATTAGAGCAGCGTGACCTCTTTATCAAGCATATCTTCACCACGGTAGCGCCCTACGTCGACTTCCTGAGCAGCGGTTTCAGCTTCGGGTTTGACCATCTCTGGCGCAGGGAGGCCATTCTGCGTTCGGGCATCCGCGCGGGCGAGCGAGTGCTCGACGTCTGCAGCGTGACCGGCGAGCTTGCCTTTTTGCTCTCCCGCCGCGTCGGTCCGCAGGGTTCGGTCACCGGGTCGGACTTCTGCGAAGAAATGCTCGAACGTGCACGGCGGAAAAAGGGAGAGGGCCATGCGAACCTCTCCTTCATCCTGTCCGATACCAAGCGGCTTCCTTTCCGCGACAACTCCTTCGATGCCGTCACGGTCTCCTTCGGCATGCGCAACATACCTGATACGGCCCTGGCGCTCAGGGAGATCGACCGGGTCCTGAAGCCGGGGGGCAGATTCGTCTGCCTCGAACTGACGCGGCCGAACTATCGCTGGTTCCGCTTCCTCTACGAGTGGTACGTTTTCAAGGTCATGCCGGTCATCGGCAAGCTGGTCGTCAAGGCCGCTGCGCCCTATCTCTATTTGCCCCGCTCCATTAATTCCTTCTATCCCCCCGGCGAATTCAAGGACCTGATCCAGGGATGCGGCTTCGAGAGCATACGGGTCGACTCGATGACCTTCGGCATCGCAACGCTGTATAGGGCGGTGAAAAGTGGATAGGGTCGCCGTCCTGTGCAAAAAAGACAAGGACCTGATGGAGAGTTTTTCCCGGCTGAGCCTGAGGTGCGCCGGACACCGGTCCCTGCTGCTCACCAGTCTCCCTTTTTTCTCCTCCTATCTCGCGGCGAATGTGAAGAAAGAAGTGGATAAGGACCGGCTCATCATCGAAACAACCGCGCAGGAATATCTCGCCGGAAAACCCCGCTGCGAACTGGACCTTGAAGATATGTTCGAGAGGACGAAGCAGATCGACAAGGCGTTCCTGAGCAGTCTCATGATCCCTTCCTTTTCCTTTCACCTGCGGTACAGCGATTTCGCCGACATCCGGATCCAGCGCATCTGGCTCATCTCCAGGACCGTTTACGCGCTTCTGGCGAAATGGCCGGAAACCGCCTCGCTCGCTGATGTTGTCAGAAATGCCTACTCGGGAGCGCAGTTTAAAGAGCGCCTTGCGGACATCCTCCATCTCTACAACGAGGAAACAAGAATATTGAGCAAGTCGCTCCGTCTCGGGCCCCTGAACCATGCGGTTGGTTCCTATGCCGAAACCATGTACCAGGCGATGGAGGAAATAACCGTGAAGCTTACCGAGCGTTATACGAAAAAAATCTACGGAGACCAAACCGTCCATGCCTAAGCCTGACCTGCTTTTGCTCCATCCGCCAAGCGTATTCCGCTTCCGCGATTTGCCGCTCTTCTTCGGCCCGGTGAGCGACGTGGTGCCGTCTTCGTCGATCTTCGAAATTTATCCCATCGGGTTTCTCACCATTTCGAATTATCTGACCAGGCACGGCATCTCCGTCCGGATCATCAACATGGCCCTCCGGATGCTGCGCTCCCGCTCCTTTGACGCCGAACAATTCGTCAAGGACCTTGACGCCGGGGCCTTCGGCATCGACCTGCACTGGCTCCCTCATGTGGACGGCAGCCTGAGCCTTGCGGAACTGGTCAAAAAACATCACCCCGACAAGCCGGTCATCCTGGGCGGTCTTTCCGCAACGTACTATCACGAAGAGATCATGCGGGACTATCCCTTTGTGGATTTCGTCGTCTGCGGCGAATCAACGGAAGAGCCGCTCAGGCTGCTGATGGAGGCGATTAAATCGGGCTCTGGATTCGAAAAGGTGCCGAACCTCGTATGGAGGGATGAACAGGGCCGTGTCAGGGTAAACGAGCGCTCGTACAAGCCGGAAAACCTCGATTACGTTGACTTCGATTACGCCCATCTTCTCAAGATGGCGATCAAGTACCGGGACCCCTCGGGATACATACCGTTCAAGTACTGGCTCAGCTACCCCGTGACCGCGATCTTTTCCGTCCGGGGCTGCAACCACAACTGCGGCACCTGCGGCGGTTCGATCTCGGCGTTCAAGACGGTGTGTGAGAGGTCCCACGCCTGTTTCCGCTCACCGGAGCTCATGGCCGAGGACATCAGGAAGATAGCGGATTACACCGGCGCGCCGATGATCGTGCTCGGAGACCTGCTCCAGGCAGGCAGGGAATACAGCGATCGATTCCTCGATGCCGTCAAGAAATACAGAATCAAGAACGAGATCTGCATTGAATTTTTCAGGCCGCCGTCGACGGAGTTCCTCAAGAAAGCCGCGGACTGCATCGAAACGTTAAACGTGGAAATATCGCCGGAATCACACGATGTTAACGTGCGCAAGACCTTTGGGAAGGATTACGACAACGTTGCGCTCGAAGGGATGATCGAAACGCTGATCGAGGTCGGGTGCAAACGGGTGGACCTCTTCTTCATGGTGGGCCTGCCGAACCAGACCTACCAGTCGGTCATGGACACGGTCTCCTACTG
>DAIDTZ010000335.1 GCA_027456925.1 Nitrospirota bacterium | reverse complement strand
CGAATTTTTCACTGCGCGTGATCCTGAGGGGCGCCGACGTTCTTGTTTCCGCACCCAGCAATATGGCATGAGAGGAAACAAAGGACGGATAGGCCCCTTTCCAGGTCAGGAATGCGGCCTTGAGCGCATCGCTCACAAACGCTGGAAATATCTCATGCATATCCGCCGCCGCAGTTCCCGTGGCGCAGGAGTTCCTGTTCAAACTCCCCGAGACCTTCCTGCTCAAAAAATCCAGCAGATTCTGAGCAGGGACCACGCACTTCCCTCCTCCTGCATGAAAAGCCTTTTGCTCGATATCCTTTTGGAACTCGATCCCTGCCAGGGGATCGGCTGAGCAATAATCACGGGTTTGACAGGTCACCACGATGGCCGCATTCGAGAATTCCGATGCCCTGCGGGAGTAGCTCATGCCGTTTACGACCAGCATGCCGTGTTCGGAGGAAGCGTTTACCACTTCCCCGCCCGGACACATGCAGAAGGTATACACTCCCCTTCCTATTTTTCTATCAGTGTAATTCAGGGAATACGTTGCAGCGCCGATACGTGCGAAGTCCTTGTATTTATCTCCATAGCGCATATGATTGATGAGCTCCACGGGGTGTTCCACTCTCACCCCGACGGAGATCGGCTTCTGCTCGATACGAAGGCCTTTATCATGAAGCATGGCAAAGGTATCGCGCGCGGAATGTCCCACGGCCAGATAGAGGCTTGAACAAAGATATTCCTTTTCTTTGTTTATGACGACGCCGGCGACCGCATTGTCGGACAGAAGCATATCCGTCATTTTTGCACGGTAATGTATCTCACCGCCCTGCTCGAGGACATAGTTCCGTATGTTGCGGACGATCTTGCACAGCACGTCCGTTCCCAGATGGGGTTTGCTGACATACCCTATTTCCTCCGGCGCGCCGAATTTAATGAACGTCTCCAGCACCTTGTTGATATATCCCGTGTTCATTTTCCGGGAAAACAGCTTCCCGTCGGAATAAGAACCTGCGCCGCCTTCGCCAAACTGAATATTCGATTCAGGGTCGAGCACTCTTTCATTCCTGAATTTTTGAACATCCAGGGAGCGTTCTTCCAGCCTTTTGCCCCGTTCGAATATGATCGGTTTCTGCCCATAGGCAATAAGCTCAAGAGCCGCGAACATGCCGGCGGGCCCAAAACCGATGACGATCGGCCTGTCCGCGCTGGCCTTTGATTCCTGTTCTTTCGCTGTTTTTTCAGTGTAGAGAGGAAGGTTTTCTTTGTTCGCAAAGCTGTCGGAGGTATGAACCACGAGCGATATGTCGTAGTAGAACTGCTCTTGATTACGCGCGTCAAGCGTCTTGCTCAGCATTTTGACGATGTGTATGGCTGTCTCGCAAACATTCAGTTTTCGCGAGGCTGCTTTCAGATATTCATCTCTCCCGTCTTTTTCAACGGGTATCCGCAAATTGATCAGCAGTAAATTCAAGCATCCTCATTTCTAGTAAACTTAGGGACCAGGACGTCCTTGGCCGGTAACGAGTCTGTAGAAAAAGTCGATTTTGAAAAGACTCTTTCTCCGACCGCTTGACTTTTATTGTTTCAGTTGTTCAGATTATTGTTCCCTTTGGTGGTTGGCTTCGTTCGCGGGCTTCATTTTATCCCGCTTATTCGCCT
>DAIDTZ010000334.1 GCA_027456925.1 Nitrospirota bacterium | reverse complement strand
AAAATCGCCGACGCTGCCGGCATCGTGCCTGGAGACCAGGTGTTGTAGATCGGACCGGGCTTCGGCCATCTTACGCGGGTGCTCGCCGAACGTGCGGGAACCGTGCTCGCTCTCGAAATCGATGAGCGGCTTCTACCGCATCTCCAGAGGGAATTCGGCGCCAGCCCGAATGTCGATATCGTTCATGCCGACGCACTCGACTATCCCTACGAATCGCTCCCCGGAAAATGGAAGGTCGTGGCGAATCTCCCCTATTATATTTCCACCCCCATCATTCAAAAGCTGATTTTGCACCGGGCCAGGTTTCAGAGCCTTACGATCATGCTGCAGAAGGAAGTGGCGGAGCGGATCGCTGCTCCGCCCGGAGGCAAGGAATACGGGTTTCTTTCGGTCCTCGTTCAGCTCTATGCGCTTCCGCGGATCCTGTTCAATGTGCCGCCCGGCGCTTTCACACAGAGGCCCGAGGTTGACTCGTCCGTGATGACGCTTCTGATGCGCGACCGTCCTGCGGTTTCTGTTGAAGACGAGAATTTTTTCATGGTCGTGGTTAAGGCCGCGTTCTCCCAGCGAAGGAAAACCCTCAGAAATTCCCTGAAGCAGCTTAATGCAGGCAAAGAGAAGATGGAGTCGGTTCTCGGCACGACCGGCGTTGATCTTGGACGAAGAGCGGAGACCCTTTCGCTCGAGGAATTCGGCAGGCTTGCGGCGTTTCTTCATCCCTGATGGATGCCGCCTTTGCCGGCCCCGGCCATCGCAGAGCTGTACCGGGTCCTGCTTTCCGTCGATAAGCCATTCGTTCGGCCTTTTCACCTTGACATTTTTTTGCCATTCCCTATAATTAACGCCTGATCTTCAAGTTCCTGCTCAGGGAGTATCGCCATGAAAGATGCGATCATAAAAGCCTTTGACGAAAGCGCCCAGGTCAAGGTCAAATTCGTCAGAGAAAATATCGACAAGATCATCGACGTGGTCCAGCTCATCGCCCAGGCCTTCCGCGAGGGCAAGAAGGTCATCCTCTTCGGCAACGGCGGCAGCGCCATGGATGCCTCGCACATCGCAGCGGAATTCGTGAACCGTTTCCTCATGGAGCGGCCGCCCCTTCCCGCGATCGCGCTGAACACCGATACGGCGGTGCTCACGAGCATCAGCAATGACTACGATTTCTCGCAGGTCTATTCGAAACAGCTGTCCGCCCTGGGCCACGAAGGCGACGTCGTGATCGGCATCAGCACGAGCGGCAATTCTCCGAACGTGATCAAGGCGATCGACGTGGCGAAAAAAAACGGCATGAAAACCGTGATCCTGACCGGCGGCACCGGCGGCAAGCTGGCCAACGTGGCTGATTATACCTTCATTGTGCAGACCAAGGCCACACCGCGCATCCAGGAGACCCACATCACTCTCGGCCATGCCATCTGCCAGATGGTGGATGAAGAACTTTTCGGCAACCACAACAAATAAGCCCCATGAAAAAGATCGATATCTCACGCATAAAGTCCTACTCGCTCAAAGGCCGCGAAAGCAAGGTCCGGGTCAACGATTTTTCCCGGCCCCACAAAAAAGGCGGAAGTTTTCAGGATTTTTTTTCCTCGCTCCCGAACATTCTTGCGGCAAAGCATTTTAAAGACGTGGTTGCCGCCGTTGTGCAGGCCCGCAAAGACGGGCGGCCGGTCATGCTCGGCATGGGCGCCCACTCGATCAAGGTGGGCTTAAGCCCCATCATCATCGACCTCATGGAGCGCGGCGTCATCACCAGCCTGGCCCTGAACGGCGCGGGCATCATCCACGACTTCGAACTGGCGTTCATCGGACAGACCTCGGAAGACGTTGACAAGGAGATCCTCTCCGGGGCCTTCGGCATGGCGGAGGAGACCGGCAGCATGCTGAACCAGGCCATCCGTAACGCAGGCCCTGACGAAGGCATCGGCGCGGCAATCGGGAACATGATCCACTCCGGAGACTTCCCGTACAAAGACAAGAGCCTTCTTGCCGCGGGCCGCCGCCTGAACGTGCCGATCACGGTCCATGTCGCGATCGGTACCGATATTATTCACATGCACCCCTCTTTCGACGGCAGGGCGACCGGCGAGGCCGCCCACCGCGACTTCGTCACCTTCTGTTCGCTGGTGTCGGAACTCGAGGGCGGCGTGTACATCAACCTCGGCTCCGCGGTCCTTCTCCCCGAGATCTTCCTCAAGGCCGTGACCCTCGTCCGGAACCTCGGCCATTCACTTCAGCACTTCACGACGGTCAACATGGACTTTGTCCAGCACTACCGGCCGAATACGAACGTTGTACGCAGGCCCACCCAGGGCGGCGGCAGGGGGTTTGCGCTCACCGGCCACCATGAGATCATGCTTCCCCTTCTCGCCGCGGCGATCATCGAACAGCTATAACCCCTGAACACGGCATACTTGACCAGCTTCGATTGTGGAAATACATAGACAGGCTTTGGCAAATCGTTTCACCTTGCCAGCGGACTGCACCAGCAAATCTGAGCTATAATAAAATAAAGAGACAATGTTGCTGGTTAAGAGAGTGTGTGCCTTGACGTTCTCCGGAAAGGGAGGAGAGGGGTGCACAATGCCCAAAGAAGATGTCATAGAAGTACAGGGGAAGGTGCTGGAAGCGCTTCCCAACGCGATGTTCCGAGTTGAGGTGGAGGGGGGCCACATGGTTCTTGCTCATCTCTCCGGCAAGCTCCGTATCCACTACATCAAGATCCTGCCGGGAGATCAGGTCACCGTGGAGCTTACTCCTTATGATCTCACGCGGGGAAGGATCACGTACCGGTTGAAACATTTGGCCGCGTAAGACCAATCATCTTAAAAATGGCATTTGACACTGATAAAACCTGATAAGGGCCTGATAACGGCTGATTTATTTATGAAGGGAATGCTCACGTAACAGATGAATACCTTGGTGCTGGATTTATCCGCATTTATCAGGTGTTAATCCGCCTTTTCAGTGTCTAAATGCTTTTTCTAGGATCATTTTCCTTTGATCGTCCCCGTTCGATTTTTGTCCCCCTGATGTGTTATAATCCCGCCAAGGCTGCAAAACAATCGAGTTCAAGCGAGACGTACGTAAGAGGAGCAAGATGGCCTTACAACGGGGAACATTATGGGAACGCATCCGCGCAACAACGGAGCGCGCTCTTTCATCGGGAGCGCTCCTGCCGGCTCCCACGGAATACACTTTTATTGAAGATCACGGCGTGCGGTTCTTCGTCAGGGTCCTGGCCGGTCTCCGGCGCAAGGACGAAGCGCGGAAACAACAGGAATCCGCCGCTGCAACGGGGAAACAGGCCAATCCCTTCCTCCCGCCGGAAAAGGACCTCACGGTCGCCGACCTTTCGGACACCCATGTTGCGATCCTGAACAAGTTCAACGTCGTCGACCCACCTCTTGATCGTGACAAAGGGCTTCGAAGAGCAGGATCAGCTGTTGACCTTGAAGGACTTCGAGGCGCTCTGGATCTGCATGGCGGAATTCGAAGGCCTCGGGTTCTACAATGGCGGCCGCGAGGCAGGAGCAAGCCAGCAGCACAAGCATCTCCAGATGGTGCCGCTTCCCCTGGCCCCCGAAGGACCGGGAGTCCCCATCGAACCCCTGCTTGCGCAGGCAGGCGCGAATACCATCGGCAAAATTCCCGGTTTTCCGTTCCTCCATGCATTCAGCCGCCTGGAAAAAGATCCGGCCGCCTCTCCGTCTTTGGCTGCCAGGACAACGTTCCAACGGTACGGCGACATGCTGCAGAGCGTCGGCATGCCGGCCCCTCGCGCGGACAGTCTCACGCGCCAGGCCCTGCCCTATTGTTTTCTCACGACGCGTGAATGGATGCTCGTGGTCCCGCGGTCGAAAGAGTTTCTTGAAGACATCTCGCTGAACTCGCTGGCCTTTGCCGGCTCGTTCTTCCTGTGGAACACGCAACAGCTCGAACGTTTAAAAGCAGTCGGACCCATGCATGCCCTCAAAAGCGTGGCAGCCGTTAATCCTAGAAAAAGCATTTAGACACGGAAGAAGCGGATTAACATATGATAAAAACGGATAAATTCGAAAGCAAGGCAATCACTTATTAGTCAGTTACGAATGAAATTCTGCGCAAAATGGATAGAAAAATCTTAAACCTTTGACAGGATAACAGGATTTACAGGAAGTTATTTAAGCAAAATCCGCACGTACCCGATGTTATCCTGTTATCCTGTCAGAAGCTTTTCCGGCTTGTCCGGGTTAGGTGAGCTACTATTTGAAAAAAAATCCGCCGTTATCCGACTCTTATCAGATTTTATCTGTGTCAAATGCCATTTTTAAGTTAATAACCGTTGAAGACCCGGACCACGGCTTTTGTTCTTCAGTCGTTGCCAAAAAAAGTCCCGCCCCCATGAAGCAAGGGCGGGACTTTTTAATTTTATCCGTCCGTCTTATTTTGGACAGTGGCGATGCGAAACAGACAGCCTCAAAGCTCATTTGGCTTTTTTGTCCATTGCTTCGGACAGGGTGGTTTTTCTCTTCAGAAGGAAGAACAGCGCGATCCCCGCAAGCGACGTGAGCACGCTCAGTATCTGTCCCATGGTGAAAGGGCCAAGAATAAACCCGAGCTGGGCGTCCGGCTGGCGGAAAAATTCCACGATGAACCGGAACAGGCCGTAGAGGACCAGAAAGAGGACGACCATCATGCCCGGCGCATGCTTTCTTTCCTTGGCGATCCAAAGGATGGTAAAGAGCAGCACGCCTTCAAGAAAAAATTCGTAGAGCTGCGAGGGATGGCGCGGCAGCGGTCCGCCCGCGGGAAATATCATGGCCCAGGGCACATCCGTGACCCTGCCGAAAAGCTCGCCGTTGATGAAGTTCCCGAGCCTTCCTGCGGCAAGCCCGATGGGCGCGGTAACGATGACCAGATCGGCGGCGTACCAGAAATTTACGCGATATTTGCGGCAGCACAGGAACCCGGCAAGCAGCGTGCCGACCAGCCCGCCGTGAAAGGACATGCCGCCGTGCCAGACCGCGAAAATCTCGAGCGGGCTTTGTACATAGCTCGAAAGATCATAAAACAGCACGTACCCCAGCCGGGCGCCCAGGATGAGCCCGAAGACCAGGTAGGTATAGAGCGATTCGAGAAACGCCTCGGGAACAAGCGCCCGTTCTTCTTTTGCCTGTCCTTTGCCTTTCGGCTGAGCGCCCGTTATCCGCAGTTGATGCCTGACCAGAATAAAGGAGGCCGCAAAGCCCACGGCATACATGAGCCCGTACCACCGGACGGCAAAAGGGCCGATACGAAAAATCTCGGGACTGATATTCGGATAAGGGATCATGGGAAACCACCACCACGTCGTACTGTAATTAATGTAAGCAGGAACAACGCCCTATCGCGCGGAATCACGCGAGGGAGATCGCATAATAAGGACAGACCAAAAGGATGCCCGGATTCTCCTCAACGCGGAAGCGGTCGGTATTGATGACCCAGGCCTTGTCATCGCGCATCTTAAAAAATTCGGGAAATGCCTCTGCGCATCCGCCGCACCCCTGGCAGAGGCCGTAATCGATATTGGGAATAGCCATCGCTCCTGCCTGCTTTTGTACGCTTTCACTGGTATCAGTATACCAGAGTGACGTGCCTGAAACAACGGGAAACAACAGGAGAAGGCCGTGGGAGTTTCCTATCGGTATTGTCTCTTTTTCCGCATCATCTGCAATGCTCTTCCGCCGTCTCTCTTGAGCCAGAACAGGCACACGACGCCGGAAGCGATCACGAGCGAAGCGAGGGCCGTATTCCCGCGCCTGAGCATCGCTATTGCGCCGGTAATCATAATGATCAGGAAGCCCGTTGGACTCAGAAGCTTCGTAACGATTTCCCGCTGCAGGGATATGTTTGCAAAGCATCTCCGTGCTTCGTCCCGACGGCCGAGTTTTTCATAGATAGTGCCCATGCTGAGCCAGACAATGTTGTTCTGCTCGTCCGCATCCTTTGCCTTTTCGAAGTAGTGGAGCGCACGCTCGGGGTCCTTTTCCTCCAACTGCATCGCAAGACGAAGCCAGAGAAGAGACGGCGCCCCCGCCTTCCGGTAGTATTCTTCCGCTTCGCCCGGCCTGCCGGTCTCCTCAAAAATCACGGCCCTCATGAAGAGCGCACGCGGGAAGTCCGGATACGCCGCCAGCACCTCGTCCACGCCTTTTTCGGCGTTGACATAGTCCTTCTGTTCGTAAAACTGCAGTGTTTTTTCAAGCGTTTTTCTGAGCGATTCCACGATTGCACCCCATTAGAGCGGCAAAAATAACCCCGGACAGCAAAAGCGGCAAGCTGGCTTGCGGCTATACTCATGCCAGCGCGACGGGTTTGAAGCAGCGGGACAAGCCGGTTTACAAGCAAACCATTTTCAGAAAAACAGTACTCTAAACGAATTTAAATTGCAAGAATTTTGATGCTTTCCTGGAAGCCTGCGAAGGCGGAGTTGTGCTATCATTGTACAAGAGCATCGGCAAAGGAGCGACGTATGCACGCCATCCGGTGGACGGCAATCCTTTCTTTTTTTCTCACTCTCTGTTATCATCCTGCGGGCACGGAGGCCGCGAATATGAGCACATTTACACTATCGAGTCCGGCATTCAAGCACCATGACCGCATTCCTGCGCGATACACCTGCGACGACGCTGATATCAGCCCTCCGCTCGTGATCGAGAACGTTCCCGCAGGCGCCAAGTCGCTTGCCCTCATCGTCGATGACCCGGACGCGCCGCGGGGCATGTGGGTGCACTGGGTCGTCTGGAACATCGGCCCGGACACAAAGGAGATCAAGGAGCACCAAGTTCCCCCGCGCGCGGCGGAAGGATTAAACGATTTCAGAAAACAGGATTATGGCGGCCCCTGCCCGCCGTCGGGCACCCATCGGTATTTTTTTAAGCTCTACGCGCTCGATACTATCCTGGCGCTCGGCGCGAACACGACCAAAGAAGACCTGGAGCGGGCGATGAAGGGACATATCTTTGCGCAAACAGAGCTGGTGGGCTTGTACAAAAGGCAGTGAACTCCGCTTCCCGCCTTCCTTCGCGAACTTGCAGCGTCAATGTGTAATAGTCGTAAAGTCCTGATTTTACCCCCCTGATATTCTCGCGCAAAATACCCTGATCTCCTGCAAAAAGGTTCTTTACATGGGAAACGCCGTGGAGTATATTAACACAATTAATTTTGGTTTGTTTTTTGTTTATTCCTGTCGGCAGCACGTAGTCCTCATTTCGTTGATCAACGAGTATACAGCCCTGCCAGAAAAGCAAGTTCATTGCATTCTTCCGTGCCGGAAGGAAGTGAATAGCATGCTTGTCAAATTTTTCCAGAAGCCCGCCGAAGCTCATCAACTGTTCAGCATTTGGATATGGTTTCTCCGCCGGCCCCCGCCCGCGAGTTCGCGGCGACGCGGATCGTCATCGTCATGAAAACCGGAAATGCCTGGCTGCCGGGTTCGTGCGCACCAGGCAATCACGCCGAAAATATAAAATCATCTAAAAGGAGGATGTGACATGGAGGATTTAAAAACGTATCAGGAAGGGGCGATACTGGAGCATTCGGGGCTGGTCCGGGAAACACCGGGAACATACGTTGAACAGTTTGACAGGAAGATCGATGACTATCTGGCGCGGTTGAGCGTGCTTGAACTGCAATGTTCGCACCCGGCAGCGGACAAGGAGAAGCTCCTCGATGAGGTGACCATGCTCACCGATTCGATGCTTGAGTCTTGCGCCCAGTTTGAACGGGACACGAAAGACCCACTGGCCGTCAAGAACGCGCAGGTCTATTTTCGGGAAAAAACACATCCAGTTTTGTCAAAGAGCTATTGCATCGAACGAACCAGGACGTGGCCGAGTGGTCAGCAGGGAGATTATATGACCTTGGAATTGGCGTATAAGAATATGCCCCTGTCCCAAGGCATCGGGTATTACCTGGACAAATATCTGCTCTCCACGCAGCTCGGCGTCGGCGTGAGGGAGCGCGTCGTAAAGATGCGTGAGCTTTTGAAGGAAGAACTTTTAAAAAGGAACTGCCCGAAAGTCCTGGATGTGGCATGCGGTTCCTGCAGGGAAGTTTTTGAATTAGCGCCCGAAATCAAAAAATCAGGGGCCAAATTTACCTGCATTGATTTGGACCCCAATGCCCTTGATTTCGCTCTCGATCGATTTACCTATGCCGGCCTCTCATCAGACCACGCTGAAGTGGTCCAGTACAACGCGCTCAGAATGTTTGATACTGAAATGGCGCAGGCCGAATTCGGGATGCAGGATGTCATTTATAGCATCGGATTTTTTGATTATCTCCCCGACGATTTTCTCGTGAAGCTTCTGAACTCCCTGTATGCGATGCTGAGTCCCGGCGGAAAGCTGATTGCGTCCTTTAAAGATGCAGATCGTTATCGCGCGGAGATATTCCACTGGCTCGTTGATTGGGATGGGTTCCTGCAGCGCACGGAGAGCGACTTCATAAGAATCCTCCGCGATGCCGACATTCCCGACAACGCCGTGTCCATGACCCGCGTTGATTCCGGCTCAATAATTTTCTATACCGTAGTAAAATAGTGATGCAGGCTGAGGTCTCATTGCGTTGATCCGGGGCAATCTTTTGCCTTGTTATTGCACGGACAACGTGTTATTAATACCGGTGCGGAGCCGGAGAAATAGCATGCGTGCCTCCATCGCAGCGAACGGTTAAGCGAACATTCATGAGCAATGAAGTCGTGAAAAAGAAATCACTTCTCGATAAGGTCGCAATCGTAACGGGAGGCACAAGGGGCATCGGACGCGCCATCGTGCTTGCCCTCTGCGAAGAAGGCGCAGATTGCGCGTTCACCTATGCAAGCAATCGTTCCGCTGCGGAAAGCCTCGCTGAAGAGATCCGCCGAATGGGCAGAAGGCCGCTTCCCGTTCAGCTCGACGTGCGGGATTTTGAAGGCGCGAAGACGCTCGTAGAACGGGTAAAGCAGGAGTTCGGCAGGCTCGACATCCTGGTGAACAATGCGGGGATCACGAAGGACAAGTCGCTCATGATGATGAGCAAGGAAGACTGGACCGACGTCATCGATACGAACCTGACCGGCGTCTTCAACACGACCCGGGCATGCATCATCACCTTTCTCAAGCAGAAAAGCGGGAACATTGTAACCATTTCCTCGGTCAGCGGCATACACCCGCTCCCCGGCCAGGTCAACTATGCGGCGGCCAAGGCGGGGGTGATCGGTTTTACGAAATCGCTGGCCAAAGAGGTGGCGCCGTTTAATATCAGGGTAAACGCGGTCGCGCCGGGATTCGTCGACACGGAGATGACCTCGGCGTTCAGCGAAAAAACCAGGGGAAAATTTCTGAATATGATACCGCTTAAGAGATTCGGCACCGCGGATGAAGTGGCGAAAACCGTGCTCTTCCTGCTCGGGGACGAATCGCAGTACATCACCGGTCAGGCAATACAGCTTGACGGCGGGTTGGGGATATAGGCACGGCATGAGCAAAAGGATCGTCATTACCGGCATCGGCGTTCTCTCGCCCGTTGCCACGGGCAGGGACGCCTACTGGGACGCGTTGTTCGAGGGCAGAACGGGGTTTCGGCCCGTGAGCCTCTTTGACACCTCGTCGTTCCGTGTCAATATCGCCGGAGAGATCACTGATTTCGACCCCCTCCCGCTTTTGGGCAAGAAGGGACTGCGCGACCTGGACAGGAGCACGCGGCTCATCTGCTCCGCGGCCAAACTCGCCATCGACGACAGCAGGATCGAGATCACGGACGACAATACTCATACCATGGGGGTCTCCATCGGCACGACCTTCGGCAGCCTGCACAGCATTTCTCAATTCGACCGCTCGGGCCTCATCGAAGGACCGAGAGCAGTAAATCCATCGCATTTCCCCAACACGGTTATCAATTCTCCGGCCAGCCAAGTGTCAATCCGTTTCAAGATCAAAGGCTTCAACACAACCATATCCACCGGCTTCTGCGCAAGCCTCGATGCCATCGCGTATGCCGCGGACTTTATCAGACTGAACAGGGCCGATGTCGTGCTTGCCGGCGGCGTCGAAGAGTTGTGTGAAGAGACCTTTATGGGTTTCGATGCTCTCGGCTGTTTGTCGGGTGTTGACGGAACAACACCCCGCTCCTGTCCTTTTGATGCGAAGCGTAATGGGATCATCCTATCCGAAGGAGCTGCGGTCCTGGTCCTGGAGAGCGAGGACCATGCGCGAAGCAGAGGCGCTGATATCCTTGCGAGGGTCTCGGGTTATGCCAATGCTTTCGATCCTGCAACCGACTTTTCCTTTCTTCACGCAGGTCAAGGGTTGAAAAATGCCATGCAAGAGGCCCTGAAAGAGGCATCTCTTCAATCGGCGCATATCGATTACATTAGCTCCTGTTCCAATTCGTCAAAAGGGTTGGACAGTATGGAGACACGGGTAATAAAGGATGTTTTTGGGCATTATGCATACAAGGTGCCGGTTAGTTCCATCAAATCCATGGTCGGTGAAACGTTCTCCGCTT
>DAIDTZ010000333.1 GCA_027456925.1 Nitrospirota bacterium | reverse complement strand
GTCCAGGGCCTCGGTCGCGGTATCAACCGCGGTCTGGAACCCGAAGGTCACGTGGGTGGCCATGAGATCGTTGTCGATGGTCTTGGGCACGCCGATCACGGGCATGCCCAGCTTCTGGATCCCGCTCCCGATCTTGAGCGAACCGTCGCCGCCGATCACGACGAGCACGTCCAGGCCCAGCTCCCTGATATTGCTGATGACAATGGACGACAGGTCTTCCACGATTTCCCGTCCGGCGACGACAGTCTTGTGCGCGAAGGGATTGCCGCGGTTCGTGGTGCCGAGGATGGTGCCGCCGATGAAGAGAATGCCCCGGGTGTTCCAGGAGGTGAGCTGGCGGGTCTTCGTCGGCGTGAGCAGACCTTCGAACCCGTCGATGATGCCGGTCACTTCCCAGCCGTACTTGAAGATTGCGGTTTTCGCGACCGCGCGGATGACCGCATTGAGCCCCGGCGCATCACCACCGCCCGACAAAACACCGATTCGCATGAATACCTCCGAGGTAAAAGATAGGGTCCAGTAGCCAGGGTCAAGGTAAGCATGCGGTGCCCAGCAGTCCTTGCTACTTGCTACTTGCCGCTTGACCCTCTGTTTTTATTCCCAAAAGCCTCGCCCCGTTTTCGCAGGCGAGCTGCTGCACTGCTTCCAACGAAAGCCCGGCCTCTGCGAAATAGGCAAGCTCCGCATCATAAATCGCCCGGTAGCGGGGGTGGGGCAAAACACAATCCGTACCGATTGCCAGGGGAACGCCGAGAGCCCGGGCCTTGCCGATCATTTCAAGATGGGTGCGGATCACCTCTCTGACGTGAGCTTTTATTTCGTTCGATGGTTCGGCAGCGTCCGCTGCCCGCGCAAGCGCTCCAACGGTGGGCGTCCAGAAGGTATTTTGCCTTGCCATGACATCGAGCGCCCGGTCCGTCATGAAAAAACCGTGTTCGACTGAACGAACGCCTGCCTCGGCGCAATCGATAATCGCCTGCTCGCCATTAGCGTGGGCCATGACCTCCAGCCCGACGCTTCGCGCTTCCCGCACAAGCAGGGCGAGTTCATCCCCGTCGAACCCTCCCGGCGTAATGGAGTCTCTTTTCCTGAGACTCACCATGCCCGAGGCCATGATTTTTATTATACCAGCTCCGGCAGACTTGAGCCGGAGAATTTCGTCATGGAAATTCTCCTTGCCCTCCATCGGGATGCCGAAAGCTGATCCATAGCCGCCTTTTTTATAGAGCGCCCATCCGCTCGAAACAACCAGCACCGCGCGATGTGCGCCGCTCCCTACAGGAGCGCCTTGTTCAGCGCTTGCGCTGCTCCCCGCGTCACGAATAGCCGCAATTCCGGCATCAGCCGCGCAGCCCACGCCGCTCAAATCCCTGAGATGCACGTGGGCATCGACATACTTTTTCGCGGGGTGACGCGCTGGAGGGGGCATGGTCGACACGCCGGATTTACGCTCCACGGCTGATCAGCCCGTTATCGCGGAAGCTGAAGTGGCTGCTGTCGCCGATGATGATGTGGTCGAGGACCTGGATGCCGATCACTTCGCCGGCCTGGACCAGCCGCCGGGTCAGCAGGATGTCCTCCTGGCTCGGCTTGCTGTCGCCGCTCGGATGGTTGTGGATGAAAATGACCGCGGCCGCGGACTCGCGGATCGCGGCTTTGAAGGTGTCGCGCGGATGCACGATGGAGGCGGTAAGGCTTCCCATCGAGACGATTTCTTCACGGATGATCTTGTTCTTGGTATCGAGCAAAGCGCACCGGAAAATCTCCTTCTTGGCGTCCTTCAGCCGTGGACGGTAGTAGGAGACGACGTCCTCGCTGGAACAGAACGAGGCGCCGGCAAGACTCGGTTTCTGGTAGCGCCGTCCCAGCTCGATCGCCGCCTTGAGCTCCGCTGCTTTTGCGGGACCGATGCCTTCTATCGCGCATATTTCCGTGATGCTCGCCTGCTCGATGCCGGCAAGGCTTCCAAACCGTTCGAGCAATTCCCGGCCCAGGTCCAGCGCCGTTCGTCCTGACTTCCCGTTCCGGATAAGGATGGCAAGGAGCTGGGCCTCGGACAGCGCCGCCGGTCCATGGGCAATAAGACGCTCCCTCGGACGCTCGTCTTCCGGCCATTCTTTGACGCTCTTGTTCCGTACGACGGTCATGGGGTCCGCTCCGGTCGGTTTCTCGGCTCCTTAAACTGTTTGGGATTATAGGATGGAGCTCGGAAGCTGTCAAATAAAAAAGGCTGCCCGCGTATGATACCGGGGGCAACCTTTTTCGATGAAGGCATGTCGTGGGCTTTTACATCCGCACAAATGCGTCCTTGGGAGCATTGCAGACCGGGCAGGCCCAGTCGTCGGGAAGGTCTTCGAACTTCGTCCCTTCTTTCGCGTCATCATACACATACCCGCATACGGTGCATCGCCACATCATGACCTCCCCAAAAAAGTAATTTGCCCAGGTTGCAGGCTTGCTTAAGACCTGCATTCCCCGGTCACATTGCCGTCAAACTTTTTATGATACTCGATGGTTTTTTCCGCGAATTGCCTGCCGAACTCAAAGCATTTGTTTTCGTCTTCCGCGCTCGGCCGATAGAGGACTTCGACGCCGGGCTCTACTGTTTCGAGCCCCATCTTCTTGAAAAGCTCGTAGGCCTCCTTCACCGCGCCGCCGCCCCAGCCGAAACTGCCAAAGGCCCCGGCAAGCCGGTTCTTGGGCCGCAAACCGCGCAAGTGCGTCAGGAACTCGGCAACGGTGGGAAACATGATGTTGTTCAACGTCGGCGTGCCGATGAGCATTGCCCGCGACTCCCAGATCCGTTTGATCGCCTGGCTCATGGGCGTTGACCTGAGCTTCAGCACTTCCACCTCGACGCCAGCCGACTGGATGCCCTGCATGAGGGGGATGGTCATGTGCTCGGTGCTGTGCCACATGGTGTCGTAAACGATGACCACGCGCCGGTCCGCCTTATCGTTCGCCATGTCGAGATACATCTGCAGGATCTTGCCGGGATCTTTTTTCCAGATGATGCCGTGGTCGGGAGCGATCATGTCGATCTCGAGACCGAGCTTCCTGATTTCAGCGATCTTTGCCTTGATCAGGGTCCCGAAGGGCATAAGGATGTTCGCATAGTAATCGCGCACGGCATGTTCGAGCGCCGTGACGGAATACTGATCGCAGTACGCGTCGTCGAAGCGGGCCGACGAAGCGAGGTGCTGGCCGAAAGCGTCCTGACTGATCAAAAGTTTGTCTTCCTTCACATAGCTCATCATGGAATCCGGCCAGTGAAGCATCGGCGTTTCGAGGAACGTGATCGTCTTCGTCCCTGTGTTGAGGCTCTGTCCGGTCTTTACGATCTTGAACGTCCATTTCGACGTATCGAAGAACCGGTCGAGGGCCTTCTTGCCGCGCTCGGTAATGTAGATGGTCGCGTTCGGCGCCAGGGCCATGATGCGGTCCAGGCTTGACGCATGGTCGTTTTCGATGTGGTTCACGACGATGTTCTCGATCGTTGCGGGGTCTGCCAAACTGCGGATGTTTTCGAGCGTGTATTCGCAGAAATCATGCTTGACCGTGTCCACGAGCGTGACATGCTTGTCAAGGATAAGATAGTTATTGTAGGACGTGCCGTTCGGCGTGACATAGCCGTGGAAATCGCGCACGGCCCAGTCTATTGCGCCGACCCAGTAAATACCCGGTTTGATTTCTACTGCACGCATAACAGCCTCCTGGTGCCGGTTTTCCATATTTGAAACCGCGGGGACAGCGTCACTTCTCTTTATTCTTCTTCCGGCAGGACGAGCAGTGACCGTAAAATTCGATATGGTGCCCCAGAAGAACGAAGTGCTACGCCATGTCTTTCGGCAGCTCAACGCCGATTTTTTCCGGGATGTCGACGATCTTGCCGCATAGAACGCATATGAGATGA
>DAIDTZ010000332.1 GCA_027456925.1 Nitrospirota bacterium | reverse complement strand
GCAAGAGAGTTGATCAGGTGAACGCCAAAACCGTCATCGCCAAGCAGGAGGTTGCCAACACCGAGGATCAAAACTTTTCGTGGAGGCGCCGAAACGCCTCCCCGCAACTGTTCATCTGATATCATATTAATGTTTTTTGAGCTTGTAGCCGGTAAAGATAGACGTCAAGGTCCTGTCTTTATTGATCATGCTGATCGTGACGGCCAGATAAACATGGGCCAGCATGAACACAATGAAGTACCACATGGCGAGAATATGCCAAATCCGGGTATACGATTCGCCGCCCAGAAGGTTGCTCACCCACCGAAAGCTGTCCGGGCATGGAATGATCCCGAACGCTTTACCATGATACAGGGCCGCACCGGTGAATGCGGTGAAAATGATCACCAGGCCGGTGAAGAGATAGGCCAACGCCTGAAGCGGGTTATATCTCCGGTAGTCCTTGTGCGACCCCTTGATGAAGAGGTAGTACGCCAGAACGTCAGGCACGTTCTTCAGGTTCTCGACAATGCTGAAGTCTTTCCAGTCCGCGTCGAAAGTGGACTTGAAAGCCATGTAGACCCGTACCACCAGGCCCAGCACAATGACATAGGCCGCTACGAAATGGGAAAACCGCATCGAGGCCATAATGGTGCTGTCCGGACCGCCGGCAATGAACGGCGTATGTATGTAGATGCCCGTGAATGCCAAGACGGCGATTGAGACGACCCGGATCCAATGCTCCAGGATGTAGCCGAAGCTCCAGTCCCTTACCAGTTCTTCTTTCATGGCATCCTCCCTATGAGACCTTGAAGTCCATGATCCGGTTCGACTCAGGATGGATCACATGCACCGTGCAGGCAAGGCATGGATCGAAGGAATGGACCACCCGCATGACTTCGAGCGGCTTTTCCGCGTTCGCCACTGCCGTCCCGATGAGCGCCTCTTCGATGGGGCCGCGCACATTATTGTTGTCGCGCGGGCAAACGTTCCAGGTCGTCGGCACCACGCACTGATAGTTCTTGATCCTCTTGTTGTCCACATCGATCCAATGGCCAAGGGCGCCGCGCGGCGCTTCCCACAGCCCGATCCCCTGTGCCTTGTCGGGGATCTTGTACTCGGTATAGACCGCTGCGTTCCCTTTTTTGATGTTTTCGATGACATCAAGGCCCCACTGATACATGAAATCGGCTACCATCTTGCATTCCAAGGCCCGCGCCGCTATCCTGCCGATGATGCCGAAGAGCACCTCCGGATGGCCGGGATGGCCTATTTTGGCAAGGGTGTCGTCGATCAACTTCTTGGCTGTGGGCTGGCCGGAGGCATAGGCCACAACCATCCTGGCAAGGGCGCCAACTTCCATGGGCTTGCCCTGGAGCCGCGGGGCCTTGGCCCAGGTGTACTTTTTGTTGCTGTCGTATCCGGTGTAATCCGGCTCTGTCACGCCGACGGCCGGATTGAGCGGTTTGCCGTCCTTGTACCATCCGTGCGTCGTATCCTCGGTGACATCCTCTGGTTTCGCATCATGCACCTTCGGGAAGTCAGCGGCAAAGATCGCTCCTCGTGGAAGAAGCCGCTTTTTAGGATCAAACGATGCGTCTTCGAAGACTCCCCAGGAAAGGAAGTTCGCGTATCCTTTGCCGACTCCGGCGGCCCCGAGATAATACGGCGCAATGGCGAGCAGGTCTCCGATGAATACGCTGTCAATCCAGGCCTGCAGCTCTTTCACCCTGAAGAGATAATTCTTGAGATCATCGACAGAGGGCACATGGGTCACGCCCCCCGGAGGGCTCGTCATGGTCATCGGCATCCTGCCGCCGAAGAGGGCGCTGACCGAAGCTGCCTTTGCCTGCATTTCAAGAGCTTCGAGATAGTGAGCAACGGCTATGAGGTTCACATCAGGCGGAAGTTTGTAGGCCGGATGGCCCCAGTAAGCATTCGCGAAAGGCCCGAGTTGGCCCGATTCGACGAAGGATTTCAATTTGGCCTGGACTTTCTTGAGCGACGCCTCTTTGGGCTGCGCCTTTAATGCCGAGACCACATCGACATAATCGAGGGCGTTCAGGTGATAGAACCAGAGGATATGCGAGTGCATGAACTGTGCGCCTTCGATGATGTTCCGGATAATGCGGCCGTTGTCCGGCGGTTTTATTTTGAACGCATCATCCATGCTCATGGACGACGTATGTCCGTGTGAAGTGGGACAAACGCCGCAGATACGCTGGGTGATATGCCAGGCATCACGGGGGTCCCTGCCCTGGAGAATGAGCTCGAACCCGCGGAACAGCGTTCCTGTCGTCCAAGCGTCCTTGACCTTGCCGCCTTCGATCTCGACATCGATCCTCAGATGCCCTTCGATTCTTGTCATCGGGTCTATGGTTATCCTGGCCATTATTTTTTACCTCCGTCTTTTCCTTTGGTCCTGCCCGAAGCAGCCGTAGCAACGGCATGAACTGCGATGCCTGCCACGGTCGCTACCGCAGCGATCGCGCCCAATTTGTCCGCTCCTGCCTCGACACCGCCCAGGCCGGGGATCTTAACGCCCGGCAGCGGCTCGTAGAAGCCCGCGAACTTGTCCGTCCAGCCCCGCTCTGCGCATCCGATGCACGGGCCTCCGGCCTTGATGCACCAGCTTGTCCGGTCGTTATATTGGATCTTGGGGCATGCTGAATAGGTCATCGGCCCCTTGCAGCCCATTTTGTACAGGCAGTATCCAAGTGCTTCCTCCTGAGAGCCGAATTTCTCAACGAATCTGCCACTGTCGAAATGAGCCCTTCGCTCACAGTTGTCGTGGATAGTCTGGCCGTAGAACATCTTCGGCCTTCCTTGCGAGTCCAGATCGGGGATCTTGCCGAGCAGCAGGAAATTAACCACCACGCCCACGAGATACTGCGGGTTTACCGGACAGAGGTCCATGTTGACCAGCGGCTTGCTGATCCCGACCCTCTGGAGCGCCTCGCCGGTACCGATGATTTGAGAGGGGTTCGGCTTCGCGGCAGGAACGCCCCCGTCCGGGGCGCAGCTGCCGATCGCGATTACCGCGATCGCGGGACCGGCCATTTCCTTCAGGAC
>DAIDTZ010000331.1 GCA_027456925.1 Nitrospirota bacterium | reverse complement strand
AAGTAGGGTCTGCTCACGAGAAAAAGAAGCATGGTCAAATCTTCCTCGGCATAGGGCAGGGAAAAAGCAGGGACTTCCCGAAGCGGCAGTCTCGTGAAATCGACCTCCCGAAGTTCAAAGGCCTGCTTGAGCGGCGAGAGCGTCCCTTCGGGCAGATCGAGCATGGTTGAAAGACTGTCCAGAATGCGCACCGCGAGTTCGGGAGGATAGGCGACCTGGCCCGGCCTTGGAGAGACCGGAAGCTTGCTTACCCCTTCCGTGAAACGCCGGACTTTTTCATAGAAGCGGAGCGGATCTGCGAGGTGCGGTTTTTTTGAGATAATTTGTTCGATAAGAGAATCCATCAAGACCTCATAGTAGACTTCAGATAAGGAAATCAAAACTAGAACATAATTTTCACACAAAGGCACAAAGACACGAAGGAGGATTAAAAGATCTTGCATTCTTTGTGCGCTTTGTGGCTTTGTGTGAGTCCGCTTTTGCCCCTGTTTGAGGCAGGAGCTTTAGTGCTAGGGCACTTTCGGATATTGAAACTCCGTTTCTTCGCCGGTCAGCGCTTCGCTCAGAAATGTCTTAAGAGATTTTTTTTCTTCCACAGTCAAGCCGAGGGGCTTCAGCACAATGTTCTTCTTGCCGCCGCCCTTATCGAAGAACTCTATCACCTCGTCGAGCGTCTGAAAAATACCGTTGTGCATATACGGAGCGGTCTTCGCGATCTCGCGGAGCGTCGGCGTTTTGAAGGCTTTCCAGTCTTTTTTGTCCTTCGTGATGAGATATCTGCCCGGATCTTCGCTCAGGTTCCGGTAGTCCTCGTAATGGTAGATCTTGGCCACGAACCGCCGCGTGACCGCAATCCGGGGATCGCTCTGAAGCTCCGGGTTTTCGGGCACGTTCAAGGCATAGAATTTGCCATCCGATAAATTTACGCCGTAGTGGCAATCCCCGCACTTCCCTTTACCCATGAAAAGATCGAGCCCTTTCTTTGCCGGATCCGAAAGGGCCTTCTTGTCTCCTTTCAAGTAACGATCGAGCGGCGCGTTCTTGGAGAGGATCGTCCGTTCAAAGGCGGCAATGGCCATCGCAATCCGCTCGCGCGTCGGCTCTCCGCCGAATACCTTCTGGAACGCGGCGACGTATTCAGGCACGGAGCGGATGACCTCTTCGAGAAAATCGAGGTTGCGGTTCATCTCGAAAGCCGACATCATGGGAAAGAGCGCCTGGTCCTCAAGCGAGAGCGCCCGGCCGTCGGAAAAAAGGCGCTTCTGGAACGCCACGTTCACGAGGGTCGGAGAATTTCTCCAGTTTTTCGTCGTGGGGTAGCTGAGGGAGATATCGAGGCCGTCGGTGAAGGCTTTCTCCGGGTCGTGACAGGTGGCGCAGCTCATGGTGCCGTCACCCGAGAGCCTTCGGTCAAAGAACAGTTCCTTGCCGAGTTCGATCTTCTCCGGTGTTTGCGGGTTCCGCTCAGGAATGGGAACGGCCTGAAAAGGTTCAAGAGTGCCTGCAAACGCGGGGAATCCCGCAAGAAGTGCCAATAGCATCATCGCCAGCAGCCGGGGTATCATGATTTTGCTCCGAAGTAATTCCTCATTCTTAATTCTTAATTTCTAATTCCTAATTTATTTTGCCAGTTCTTCATCGATGATCTTTTTGAAATACTTGAACGGCCGTTCGCCGATGACCTTCCTGCCATTGATAAAGAAGGTCGGCGTATTATAGAGGTCCAGATCGATTGCCAGTTTCTTGTCACGTTCGATTTCCTGGGCATGTTTCTTTGCGTCGAGCGATTCGGTGAACTTCTTCACATCGAGACCGAGTTCCCGCGCATAGGATATAAGGCTGTCCCGGTCGAGTTTCGGGGACCGCTTGAGCAGGAGGTCATGCATCTCCCAGTATTTTCCCTGGTCCCGCGCGTCAAGCGATGCCTCCGCCGCCATATGTGAATAGTCACGATAGATGTAGGGATAATTCTTGATCACCAGACGGACCTTCCCTTTATACACTTCTCTGATCTTCTTGACGGTCGGACCGGCCGCCTTGCAGTGCGGTCATTGAAAATCGAGGAATTCGATGATGGTAACAGGCGCAGTAACGGGACAGATCGAGGGGGAATCGTCGATGGGGACTGAAACGCGTTTTTCATCTGCAACGGCATGTCCGGCAAAAAGGAACAACAGGAGAACAAAGGCAAGTCGTTTCATTGGAGGGCTCCTTCCGGTCAGGCGGCTCGTTCTAAAATAAAAAGCCCATTTGCAGTCGTAGAACCACAAATGGGCTTTCTCTGTTTTTCTTCTGCCTCCCCTCGCTGCCCGAAAATACACGCTTCGCTAAGATCACACCGGCATACTTGCGTATAGTATAGGTTCCCCTACGGGACCTGTCAAGCGGCGGGAAAGCCTATACGTGCTCTACTGCACCCGTCCCTTTACGAGGTTGTCCACCACCGTAGGATCCGCAAGCGTTGACGTATCGCCGAGGTCCTCCACCTGGTTGTGGGCGATCTTCCGGAGGATGCGGCGCATGATCTTGCCGCTGCGCGTCTTCGGAAGCCCGGGAGCGAACTGGATCTTGTCCGGAGTGGCGATCGGACCGATGACCGAGCGCACATGGCCGGCAAGGATCTTCTTCAGCTCCTCGGAGGGCTTCTGGCCTTCCTTGAGCGTCACGTACACGTAGATGCCTTCGCCCTTGATGTCGTGCGGGTAGCCGACCACGGCAGCTTCGGCAACCGCTTCATGAGATACGAGCGCTGACTCGACCTCAGCCGTGCCGAGCCTGTGGCCCGACACGTTGATCACGTCGTCCACGCGGCCCATGAGCCAGTAGTCGCCGTCCTCGTCCACGCGCGCGCCGTCACCGGTAAAATATTTGCCCGGGAACCTGCTGAAGTAGACTTCCTTGATGCGCTTGTTCTCCGCGTCGCCGTAGGTGCCGCGAAGCATGCCCGGCCAGGGCTTCTCGATCACGAGATAGCCGCCCTCGTTCGCGCCCGCCGGAGAGCCGTCCTCTTTCACCACCTTGGGCACGACCCCCGGGAACGGGCGTGTTGCCGAACCCGGTTTGGTCGTCATGGCCCCGGGAAGCGGCGTGATCAGGATGCCGCCGGTCTCAGTCTGCCACCACGTGTCCACGATCGGGAGCTTTTCCTTGCCCACGTATTTGTGATACCACATCCATGCTTCGGGGTTGATGGGCTCGCCCACGCTGCCCAGGACGCGAAGCGAAGAGAGGTCGTGCTTCGTGACCCAGCTTTCGCCTTCCTTCATGAGCGCGCGGATCGCCGTGGGCGCGGTGTAAAAGATGTTCACCTGGTGTTTGTCCACGATGTCCCAGAACCTGCCCGGATCGGGATAGGTAGGGATGCCTTCGAACATGAGCGAGGTCGCGCCTGCGGAAAGGGGTCCGTAAAGGATGTAGCTGTGGCCCGTGACCCAGCCGATGTCGGCGGTGCAGAAATGAATGTCTTCTTCATGGTAGTCGAAGATCCACTTGAACGTGAGGTTCGTGAAAAGGAGGTAGCCGCCGGTCGTGTGCAACACGCCCTTGGGTTTGCCCGTGGAACCGGACGTATAGAGGATTAACAGCGGGTCTTCAGCGTCCATCTTTTCCGGTTCGCAGAAATTCTTGATGTCCTTGGCAGCCATTTCCTCATGCCACCACGTGTCCCTCTTGGGCTCCATGTTGACCTTGCCCGTGCCGGCCCGCTGGACCACTATGACGTCCTTGACGGTGGGGCACTCGTGCAGGGCCTCGTCCGCGTTCGCCTTCAAGGGCACGAATCGGCAGCCACGCAGGCCCTCGTCGGCGGTGATAAGCATGCTCGACTGGCAGTCCTGGATGCGGTCACGGAGCGACTTGGCCGAGAACCAGCCGAACACCACGCTGTGGATCGCGCCGATCCGCGCGCAGGCCAGCATGGAGATCGAAAGCTCCGGGATCATCGGGAGATAGATCGTCACGCGGTCGCCCTTCTTAACGCCCTTCTTTTTGAGGACATTGGCGAACCGGTTTACCTCCCAGTAAAGCTGCTGATAGGTGAAGGTCTTGTAAACGCCGCTGTCCGCTTCCCAGATGAGCGCGGCTTTGTTCCGGGTTGGGGTAGTGATGAAGCGGTCAAGGCAGTTCACCGAGGCGTTCAGTTTCCCGCCGCTGAACCACTTGATCGAGGGCTTCATAAAATCGTACTCGAGGACCTTGTCCCACTTCTTGTACCACGTCAGATTTTTCTCCGCCATCTCGGCCCAGAACTTCTCCGGATCGTCGACGGACCTTTTGTACAGCTGCTCGTACTCCTTCATGCTCTTGATATGAGCGTGTTTGCTGAATTCCTTGGACGGCGGAAAGGTCCTCTTTTCCGTCGACAGGACTTGAATGCTGTCATCTGCCATTCCCTGTTCCTCCTCTCTGAATTACCACAATGCGGCCGGAGGCCGCACACAAAGCATACCCGAAAAATGCGGATATGTAAAGCCGAGGGGCCTGTCATCAGAGGAGCAGCCCTTGTGTTCCCCGCCTTGTATGGCAGGCCACGGTCCGCCCTTCAACTCGCCCTGAAATAAAAGAAGTGAATCGGTGAAGCGGATCCGGGGATGAACTCCGCGTTAGCTTTCACCGATTCACTTGGGGACGCTTTAAATCCGACGCCTTGCAGACTACGGACTATTCAGCGCCGATACCCACATACTACCTGACCTTCTCGGCGTCGAACTTCTCCTGGGCCTCTTTATCAGGATTCATGAGCGAGACCAGGATACCGATCAGGAACGCGGCTGCCATGGAGAAAAGGCCCGGGTTTCTGAGCGGGAAGATGGCTTGCGGCATGGCCGCGTCCGCTTCCTTCTTCTTTGCCGTGAGATCGTCCTTTTCCTGCATCTTTGCCGACACCGATGCCTGGACTTTCGCATTCTTCTTCTCAGCGGCCGCCTTTTGCTTCTTATTCATCTTTGCGACAGTCTCCGCGCTCACCATCTGCTTCTGCAGATCGGCGATCTGCGTATCAACAGCTGCTGCTGCGACGGTGATCTCCTTGACCTGCGCGCTCACCTTCGCCACTTCACTCTTGTTCACGATGTCGACCCACACGGTGGGGCTCAGGATGAGGAGCACGACAGCGACGATCAGGCCGGTATAGATGCTCGTTACCGCTCCGTAGGTCGTGAATTTTTTCCACATGATCGACATGAGCAACGCAGGGAAGTTGGCACTGGCCGCGATCGCAAAAGTCAAGCCGACCAGGAAGGCGACGTTCTGGCCCTTGAACAGGATGCCGAGCAGGATCGCGCAAATGCCGAGGCCGACGGTGGCAATTTTCGCGACCTTCACTTCTTCTTTTTCATTCGCGACGCCGCGGCGGATCACGCCGACATACAGGTCGTGAGACAAGGCCGATGCGCCGGCAAGCGTGAGACCCGAAACCACGGCAAGGATCGTGGCAAAGGCAACAGCCGACAGGAACCCGAGGAAGATGTTTCCGCCGAGGGCTTCTGCCAGGAGCGGGCCGGCCATGTTGCCGCCCGCGTCAATGCCCATGATGACCTTCTTGCCCACAAGCACGGCAGCGCCGAAGCCGATGGTCACGGTCAGAATGTAGAAGTAGCCGATGAATCCCGTTGCGTAGAACACCGACTTGCGCGCTGTTTTTGCGTCGGGTACGGTGTAGAATCGCATCAGGATATGGGGGAGACCGGCGGTGCCGAACATAAGGGCGAGCCCGAGCGAGAACGCGTCAACGGGACTCGTCACCAGTCCGCCCGGCTCCAAAAACTTCTGCCCCAGCGGCGTTGCAGAGGCTGCCTGCTTGAACAGCTCGGCGTAGCTCCACCCGAACTTGCCGAGGGTCAAGATCACGAGGATCGTGGCGCCGCCCAGAAGCAGGCCGGCCTTGATGATCTGCACCCAGGTGGTCGCGATCATGCCGCCGAAGATGACGTAGGAGATCATAAGCGCGCCGGTGACCACGATGGCCAGCTCGAACGGAAGACCGAACATGAGCTTGATCAGCGTGCCCGCGCCCACCATCTGCGCAATCAGGTACGTGAGTACGACGACCAGCGAGCCCATGGGATGGATCCGAGATCGATCTCTTTCCACTTTGCAGTCCTTGCGACGCAAGAATCGAGTGAGGTTCACGATGCGCATACTCTCACCTAGGCGTAACATCAGCAACCTACGTTCCTCCTCGACGGTCCCATTGCCGCATTCGGATCGGCTGATTCTGAAGCACGTTCGATACTGCTCCCCCGTTGGCAATACATAATGTCGTAATGGGAAGAAAGAGCAGGGCTAAGAAAGAGCGACGAGAGCCGGACGAGAAGACAGCCAGACGCCGTGCAAAACGAGCGGAACTGCTGGGGCGAAGCGTCCCACCAACGAGGGAGGATTTTGCGGACGTTTATTCAAGACGAGGAACGGATGGCGTCATCGAGGCCCTAATTTCCCGACACAATCAACGGTGGGAAAATATCGTAAAGCGCTCCGGCCAGTTAGGTAATCGATCTCTAG
>DAIDTZ010000330.1 GCA_027456925.1 Nitrospirota bacterium | reverse complement strand
AGATTGTCCGCGATCTGGATGCGGTGCTCGACCGTGCGAAGAAATATATAGGCCTTCGAGAGGGTTTCGTGCTCCTGATAGGTGATCAATCCCTTTTGCGAAAGCCTATGGAGGGCCTTGAGAGCGTTCTTCTCGCGCAGGGTCCGGTCCCGCCCGGCGTAAATGAGCTGAAGCGCCTGGATCACGAACTCAATCTCACGGATGCCTCCATAGCCCAGTTTGACGTCCCGGTGCGTCCTCCCCTTCTGTTCCACATCCTTGTTGATCTTCCGTTTCATGTCGCCGATCTCGGCAATGGCGCCGTAATCGAGGTATTTCCGGTACACGAAGGGAGCGATCCGCTCCATAAACTCCCTGCCTACTCCTTCATCGCCGGCCACGGGCCTGGCCTTGATCAGCGCGGAACGTTCCCAGGTCTGGCCCCATGATTCGTAGTAAATCTCATACCCGCCAAGGCTCTGCGCCAGCGGCCCGCTCTGGCCCTCGGGCCGCAGCCGAAGATCGACGCGGAACACGAACCCATCCTCGGTCTTCTGGCCGATCGCCGCGCTCAATTTTTCCGCGAGCTTGATAAAATACTGGTGGTTCGTGATCCGGTTCGTCATCGCGCCGTCGCCGGTCCCGATGCCTTCCGTCTCTCCGTCCGCTGAATAGACGTACATAAGGTCCACATCGGAGCTGAAGTTCAGCTCCCGCCCGCCGAGCTTTCCCATGGCAATGACCGCAAAGCCCGCCAGGGCAACCGTCCCGTCAGGGCGTTCATTGACCGGCCTTCCGTATCGTTTTGCGAGATCCGCGTCGGCCCGGTCATAAGCCTGTTGGAGACAGACCTCAGCTAGGTCCGACAATTCACCGACGATTTCCTGAAGGTCGGCCTTGGCCAGCAGGTCCCTGAGGCCGATCCTGAGCATTTCCTGTTTCCGGAAAACACGCAAGGCCCGGTTGAAACCGGCATCGTCAGGCTCTTTCGCAACCAGGGAGGCGAGCCGCCTGGTCATGGCCTCCTGGCCCGCGGAATGGTCAAGATAATCGGAAGCTCCAAGGACCGTCAGATTCTCTTCGGGAGCAGTGACAAGAAAAGCGGACAGGAAGCGGCTCGCGCCGAAGATGGTGAGGAGAGACCGAAGAATGTCCTGCCGGAGGAGGCAGAGCGAAAGGAAGTTCGAAACAGCTCGGAGCGAGCCTACAAAGCGTTCGAGGTTGTTCAATGCCAGATCCGGATCAGCGGCCATCGAGAGTTCGCTGAGCATCGCCGGCAGAAACCCGGGAAAGCCTTCGGGACCCAGTTCCGCTTGCAGCAGGTCCATGTTTTTGATTGCCTGCGGCGCGTCAAGGATCCCGATGGACTGCAATTGCTCCAAAGTAATCGTTATTCGTTTGTCAAATGACATTTTTTATATTATACTGACAACAAGTGGGAGTTACAAGCCAATCCATGATGGCAAAGGGCAGAGAGAAAAGCGCAGAGAGAAAAAAGGAAACTGCACTGCCTCATGGCTTTTGCCCCATGCTCCATGCTTTCCGCTCCATGCTTATTCAATTATGACCCAACTCCGCGACAACCAGCGCTGCTACGTATGCGGCACAAAAAATCCTATCGGCCTTAACGTTGATTTTGAGATAGACAAGGACGCACGCACCATCAAAGCTTTATTCATTCCAGCCGACCTCCACCAGGGCTACGAAGGAATCATCCACGGCGGCATCCTCTCGTCCCTCCTCGACGAAGCCATGGCAAAGCTTGCCTTCAGCCTCGGCATCCCCGCCGTGACGGCGGAAATGACGGTCAAGTTCAAAGCCCCTGCAATTCCGGGACAGGAGTTGGTCGTTTCTGGTAAACTGATACAAGAAGCCGGGAAACTGATCCGGGCCGAAGCAAAGATCGTGCGGGGTCCGGTCGTAATCGCCGAAGCAACGGGAAAATTACTGAGGATAAAGTAAGCTGAAAAATATGAAATACACCCATAAACAGATTGCAGAATTGATCAAAGCCAAGACCGGCAAGCCCATGCTCGTGCGTGAACTCATGCGTCAGCTCAGGCTCACTGCCGATGACCGCCGCGAACTCAAGAAGGTGTTGAATGACCTGGCCCTGTCCGGCGAGATCATCAAGACGCGCGGAAACCGCTACGGCCTGCCCGAAAAGATGGACCTCGAGACGGGCATTTTCCAGGCCCATCCTCAGGGCTACGGGTTCGTGATCCCGGAGAAAAAGGGCAAGACCGACGTTTATATCTCCGCGCGGAGCAAGCTCGATGCCATGAACGGCGATAAGGTCGTTGTCCGCGTCACGCCGCCGGTGGGGAAGAAAAAAACCGAAGGCAAGCGGGAAGGCATGGTTGTCCGGATCCTCGAGCGCGCCCAGACCAGGGTGGTCGGGACCTACGAGCTGCCGGACCCCAAAACGGGCGGCTTCGGGTTCGTTACTCCTTTTGATACGCGGCTCACTCAGGACCTCATCATAAGCCGCGAGCACGTTGGCGACGCCAAACCCGGCGACATCGTGTCCGCCGAGATCATCGCCTACCCCATGCGCGGCAGGCCGCCCGAGGGCAGGATCGTCAAAGTCATCGGCAAACCCGGCTCGCCGGGCATAGATTCCGAGCTCATCATCGAGCAGTACGAACTTCCCACGCAGTTCTCGACCGCCGCGCTCCAGGAGGCCGACGAGATCCCGCAGCAGGTCGCCCCCGCAATGCGGAAAAGCAGGAAGGACCTCAGGGACCTGCCCACGGTGACCATTGACGGAGAAAAAGCGCGCGACTTTGATGACGCGATCTCGATAGAACGGATCAAGGGCGGCTACCGGCTCTGGGTCCACATCGCCGACGTTGCCCAGTACGTGAAGGAAAAGACGCTGCTGGACGAGGAGGCCTATTTGCGCGGCACGAGCGTGTATCTGCCCGACCGGGTCATCCCCATGCTGCCCATGCAGCTTTCGAACGGGATCTGCAGCCTGAATCCGAACGTGGACCGGCTTACCCTCACCTGCGAAATGGACATAGCGGCCTCGGGCGATATCCTGCGCTACGACATCTACGAAAGCATCATCAACAGCAACGAGCGCATGACCTACACCGCGGTGCGCGAGATCCTCGTGGACCGCGACCCGGCGCAGCGAAAACGCTACAGCGCCCTGCTCGCCGAGTTCGAGCTCATGGAAGAGCTGATGAATGTCCTTCGCACGAAGCGGTCCAAGCGCGGCAGCATCGACTTCGATTTGCCCGAACCCGAGATCGTGCTCGACCTCCAGGGACGCATGACCGAGATCATCAGGGCAGAGCGCAATATGGCGCACCAGATCATCGAAGAGTTCATGCTTGCCGCGAACGAAACCGTGGCCCGGCACATCGAGAACAAGAAGGCGCCGTTCATCTACCGCATCCACGAGGAGCCCGACGAGGAGAAACTGACCGATCTCGTGGAGTTCCTCGCCACGCTCGGCATTTCCCTTCCCACGGTGAAAAAAGTCAAGCCCCTGCATTTGCAGAAGGCGCTGGCCAAGGCCAAGGGTTCTCCCGAAGAAACACTCATCAACACCGTGCTGCTCCGCACCATGAAACAGGCGCGGTATTCCCATGAGAACGTCGGCCACTTCGGCATCGCGGCGGAGACCTACACGCACTTCACCTCGCCCATCCGGCGCTATCCCGACCTCATCGTGCACCGCATCCTGAAAGCCGATATGCGGGGCAAGTTGAAGGACGAGGTCTACGTCGAAAAACTTGCCGAGGCCCTGCCCGAATCCGCGATCCATTGTTCGCAGCGCGAGCGCAAGGCCATGGAAGCGGAACGCGACGTCGTCACCATGCTGAAGCTCAGGTTCATTGAGGACAAGGTCGGCGAGGTATTCGACGGCATCATCACCGGCGTGGTGCAGTTCGGGTTTTTCGTGCAGCTCCGGGACCTGTTTGTAGAAGGGCTGGTCCACGTATCGACGTTGACCGACGACTACTATCATTACGTGGAGAAGCTGCACTGTTTGCGAGGGGAGCGGAGAAAGTGCGTCTACCGCATCGGCGACACGGTCAGAGTGCGGGTGGACCGGGTTGATACAGCAAGGAAGCGGATCGATTTTTCATTGCCTGCCGAAGATTAGGCACGTTACACGCCGATCCGGTTACCGAAAAAAAAGGCAGGCCAAAAGGCCTGCCCGGTGTGATGTTATTCAATTAATAGTGAAGCGTTTGACTTCTTTTTTACCATTAAGATGCGGCTAAGAGTTTCATTTACAACGGACTACCTCTCCTCAGGTTACAGCTTGATCACGGCCTCGCGGTCCTTCGCCGTCAATCCCGCACAGTAATCGGCCGCCTTCTCTGGCGCAGCCAAATCGTACATCTTGGCAAAGGGATCAGTCACGAGCAGTTCGCGCGCTTTGCTCACCAGTGCCTTGTCCTCGAGATCCACGTTTCTCAGGTGGATGCCCTCACGGGTCACCGTATAGAACCTGAACGAACAGGGATAGGTGACCACTGCCGGGTCGGCGACATAGGTGATCCTGCCCTGGGTAGCCACCTTCGCCACGTGGTGGTGACCCGAGACCACGAGCCGGACGTTCGGATACCGTTCCAGAACGCCACGGACCTTCT
>DAIDTZ010000329.1 GCA_027456925.1 Nitrospirota bacterium | reverse complement strand
GTCCACTTTGCCTTCGGAAGCCCGCTCTGGATCAAGGACCGCGGGGCCGAGGAACAGCGGCAGATCATCGATTTTATTACGGGGAAATTAAAGGAATGGGGCGCGGAAACGAAACAAACGGAGGAATGATGCCAGAGTGCTCACCCCTGGCTCTTCCACAGAAAAGAGGCCGGATCCTTTCGGGGCCGGCCTCTTCACGTTTTACGGCGTTTTACTGCGCTTTTATTTTATTTTGAGCAGCTCCACTTCGAAGATGAGAACTGCGTTCGGACCGATGGGGCCGCCCATGGTGCCCCGTTCCCCGTATGCAAGGTCCGCGGGGATGAAGAGCTCCCACTTCGATCCTTCCTTCATCAGCTGCAACGCTTCGGTCCAGCCTTTGATCACGCCGTTCACCGGAAAGGTCGCGGGTGCGTTGCGCTTGTAGGAGCTGTCGAACTCCGTCCCGTCGATCAGCGTGCCCTTGTAATTGACCGTCACCGTGTCCGTTGCCTTGGGAGATCTGCCTTTCCCGTCAACAAGGATCTTGTACTGCAGACCGCTCGGCAGGGTCTTTACTCCTTTTTTCTTTTTGTTCGCAGCGAGGAAGGCCTCTCCTTCTTTCTTGTTCTTGTCCCCGAGCGTTTTCATCTTTTCCTGCTGTTTTGCCTGAAGATCCTTTTGAAGAGCAAGAATTGCTCCGCGGGCTTCTTGATCGGTCAGCTTGAGCTTTGCGCCCGACAAGGTGTCCCTGATCCCTTGTACCATGATATCGACATCCACATCGATCGAATTCGCTTTTACACTGTTTCCCATGTTCATCCCGAGCGCATAGCTCAATTTTTCTTTCTGCGTCTGCAAGGGTTTCTGCTCCGAGCCGAAAGCCGTGCCGGCGGCAAGCACCATGCACACAACAATTACCAGACTTCTCTTCATGACTTTTCTCCTTATAGTAAAATGATCCGTATTTTTTGGGGGTAACAGCTCTTGATGAAACGGTGCAGCTTCTCATTGATGGCAAAATCGTTATAACGTTACCAGCATTTTTGCTCTTTGTCAATCAGCAATAACCCTCTTTTCGGGCAAAACCGGTTCATGCCAGGAAATCGAGAAGGGTAAAGAGAAAAATGGTTACGCTGATGTAGCCGTTCATATTAAAAAAGGCAAAGTTGAGTTTTGAAAGATCGTTTTTTTTCACGAGCGAATGTTCGTACAGGATCAACAGGAGGGAGATGACGACTCCGGCCAGGTAGTAGCCGCCCAGAGAAAGCAGCGGAGCAAGTACGAAGAGCAATGCCATGGTGATCGCATGGGAAACCCGGGAAATCCAGAGCGAGCGACTGACGCCGAAGCGCTGGGGTATGGAGTGGAGCCCCGCGCTCCGGTCGTAGTCGAGGTCCTGGAGCGCATACAACACGTCAAACCCCAGGAGCCAGAACAGTACCGCCGCGGCCAGCACGAGGGCCGGCGTTTCAAATCTTCCCGACACTGCTATCCATGCTCCGAGGGGAGCGCCGGCGATCCCCAGCCCGAGAAAAGCATGC
The DNA here is from genome assembly GCA_027456925.1 of Nitrospirota bacterium. Taxonomy (GTDB): domain Bacteria; phylum Nitrospirota; class UBA9217; order UBA9217; family UBA9217; genus JAJYKN01. The sequence goes on along the minus strand of DAIDTZ010000329.1, from coordinate 2,875 downwards.
GCAAGGAACGTGAACCGCTTGGTATAAGAATAGAAGAAAACGATGGCAAGAGCGAGCGGCGAAAGAGCGAATGCAAGGGGGTTCAGCATATAAGCCGCACCAATGAGTATGACAGATGAAACCACGGTGAAAAGGACCACCTGCCGGGGCGTGACCAGGCCTTTCGGCAAAGCCCGTTCCTTCGTACGCGGATTTTCCGCATCGAACGTACGGTCCGCCCAGCGGTTGAATCCCATGGCCGCCGAACGGGCGCCGACCATGGCCACGATGATCCAGAAGACCTGGCCCCACGCCGGCAGCCCATGGGCGGCCATCACGGCGCCCGTAAAGGCGAAGGGAAGCGCGAAAATGGTGTGTTAAAATTTGATCATTTCGAGAATGATTTTGATTTTATTAAACATGAAAAACCTCAATAAAGAAATTTACCGCAGAGGCGCAGAAACGCGGAGAAAAAAATAAAGCGCCTGTCCTCGCTCGCACTAACGACAAAAAAATTTTAGAACCGATTAAAGCACTGTTCCGACGCACTTGATCTTCGTCCCTCCCAAACGATTTTCTCAGTGTCTCCGCGTCTCTGCGGTGATTGTCTATTTTGCCGCTTTCTTCTTCACCCATTCCTCGATCTTTTCCCTGATCATCGGGATGGCCTTCTGTGCGGCCTCGATGCCCGCCAGCATGCACTGTTTCTTCTGGCTGAAGTCCAGCATGCCGACGTTTCCCACTGCCGGTGAAATAAGCACATCAGCCTCCTTCCGCTTATACTTCACGTTCTCGGCCGCCATGATGGAGACCGACTGGACCATCACATCTATGATGTTCGTAACATTAAAGTTTGTCACGTTCTCGCTGATGTCCACGGCAATAACAATGTCGGCGCCGCGTTCGCGCGCCGTGGAAATCGGAAGATTATCCACCACGCCCCCGTCAACGAGCAGCCGCCCCTGATAATCAACGGGGTTGAAAACCCCGGGGATGGCACTGCTCGCGCGAACTGCCGTGGCCACCGAACCATGGTCGAGCACCACCCGCTTTCCCCGGTTCAGGTCCGTCGCAATCGCCGCAAAGGGGAGCTTGAGGTCTTCGATGTTCTGAGCCGACACCTTGTTCTTTACAAATTCTTCCAGCTTGTCGCCCTTGGCAACGCCCATTCCGGTAAAGGCCGTCAGGACCCCGTAATCAAGGAGATCGTCCTTTTGGAGCGAAAAGGCGGTCCACTCCAGCTCAAAGCTGTTGGCGTCGGAGGCATAAATGGCGCCGATGAGACTGCCTACGCTGGTGCCGATAATCATGTCGATAGGAATCTTTTCCTGCTCCAGCACGCGGATCACGCCCACGTGCGCAAACCCCCGGGCTGCGCCGCCTCCGAGCACAAGCGCTATCTTCGGCTTCGGCGCTGGAGCCGGGGGTCCATGCAGGGAAGCGCAGGAAGCCAGAAGAATGACGGTAAAGAACAGGGACCACGGTTTACTGCGTTTCATATTCCGCTCCGAAACCAAATTAAGACCAGCCGACACCCGGAAAAAACACGGCCTTCCATGCTTTATTCAGCGCTGTTGAAGACTTTCTCCGGTTCGAGGGAAAACAGGACTACTTATCCCGGTCCAGCAACGCAACCACCCGCTGATACAGCGTTCTTACGATTTCGTCGGAATCCCTGCCTTCCGGGTAAACCGGTTCGCCGAACGCTACGCTGACCTTGCCCGGTTTGGGAAACCGCTTGCCCGGCCGTAGCATTTCATAAGTACCCGTGATCGCAACCGGGACTACGGGAATGTTCAATTCCTTTGAGATGATGCCGACGCCCTTCTTGAATTCCTTGATGCCGCCGTCGCGCGAGCGGCCTCCCTCCGGGAACACGCAGAGGATCTTGTTTTGCCGGAGCACATGGGCAGACAACTGCATCGCACCATACAGCCGCGCGTCCATATCCACGGGAATCACGTTGATGACGGGAGCTATCCGGGAGGAGACAGGGCCTCCGAAAAAATCCGTTGTACCGAGGAAGAATGCCTGGGAAGCAACCCGCCAGGAGACCCCGGCCACGACTGCGGGCGCATCGGCAAGGCTCAGGTGGTTCGGCGCTATGATGTATGGGGCCTTCGGAGGCAGATTCTCAATACCGCGCACGGACAATCGTCCATAAACGGTGAACAACAGGTTATTGAACATTTTTAAAAAGAATTTTGCGACAAGCAACAGGGGTCCTGACTTCATTCTGACCAGCGAGAGCAGGTCCTCAGACGGCTCCTGCGCCAGGATCTCGGACCACGACATCTTCACACTTGCACCCGCGGAGACGGGCCCCGCCGCGAGCAGTTCCTTGATCTTCGAGACCACATCCCCGACGGTGAAGACTTCGGAGCCAAAGGATTCGGGGAGCGTGATGCCGAATGATTTCTCGATGCTCACCACCAACTCCACGCGGCCAAGCGAGTCAAGCCCAAGGTCCAATTCCAGGTTGTCGTCAAGCATGATGGTCTTTTTTGTGGAAAAGGGCGCAAGACACTCCAGCAGTTTCCTGGCAACGGGGTCCGAAAGCGCGCTGCGGTCGATCTCCTCTTCCGCCTTCTCAACGCGCTCGCTGCTCCGTTCATAGAGTTCCTTTACCTTGCTTCTCCTGAGCTTGCCCATCCGTGTGATTGGCAACGGGTCCTTGAAAATCCTGAGCCCCGTGATCCGCTTGTACGGCGGAAGGTCTTTGGAGAGGTCCTCGATCTCGAAGGCAATGGTCTCGCGCGAGTTGGACAGATTCATCTTTCTGAGATAGTCGAAGTCCGGCACCACGGCCGCCTCCAGCCCCCGGTCTCCCTGGAGCAGGCAGATCTCCTTGATCGACGGAATCTGCTTATAGAACTTTTCGAGCTCGTCGGGAAAT
>DAIDTZ010000328.1 GCA_027456925.1 Nitrospirota bacterium | reverse complement strand
GGGCAGGCTTAGAAGCAGGCGGGAATGACGACTTTTCGGGTCATCATACATTGAACACGTTTTCCATTTGTGAAAACTAAGTCAGCTTCCCGCACCATTCCTCGATGGCTATCCTCATCTCCACAGGCTTTTCCGTCGGGATCCAGTGATGGGATTCGAGGACAATGGTCCGGCAGTTCTGGAGGGATTCGCAAAGCTCCTGCGCAATGGTTGGATCGCTGAACACCTTGCCTGTCGAAAACAAAAGCAGCACCGGCGCCTTGATCTCTTGAAGGGACGGCAGGGGGCGGCTGAGCTCGCGCAGGCTTTGGAGATAGACCGTTGTCGGCAGATTCTTAAGATCGGACCAGACCGAGGCGTAGCGTTTCGCGATCGCCTCTGATGTTCCCTGGGATTTCATGAGCGCTCGCGTTTCCCTGTCCAGCTCGCGAAGGTCCAGTTGGGGCAAATACCGGCGGTGGACGCCGATCCGGTTCAGCAGCCGAAGGAGTGAGATTGCCGGAGGAAATAAGAACAGATAGGACTGGATTTTTTTCAGGGCGCCGGCAAAGGAGCGCGGGAAGAGCGGTTCGATCAGGACCAGGCCTTCTGTACGCGAAGGATGGCGGAGCGCGAAATGGAGCGCAACGTTTGCGCCCAGGCAGTGGCCCGCGAGGATTGCGCTGGAATAGCCCTCTGCGTCAAGGACCGCGGCAATATCATCGCACCACGTTTCCATGGAAAGCGGGCCGCGGAAGATCGACCTGCCGTTGCCGCGCAGATCGATCCTCAAAATATCGCGGGAACTCTTGAGCGACGTCTCTTCCACGAATTCGGACCAGCGCGTCAGGTTGCTGGCCATGCCGTGGATCAGCACCAGCACGCGCCGCGGCGCCGGTCCCCGGAAGACCCGGTAGGCCAGTGTCGCGCCGTCGCGGAGCGTTAACTCGCGGGAAATTTCGATCATCGTCCCTGCCTCGTTAGGCGGTCAAGAATTAAATCGACGCGAAATGGATCGAAAATAAGCAATTCTTTTTGACGGGATCGCAGGATTTTCAGGATGAAAATGCTTTTTGTCCGATTTTATCGTGTTATCCTGTCGAAGATTTTTATTCTGGCTCAACGAATCAGGGGCACCCGCCCCTGCGGGATACGGCATGGTCCGCAGGACGTTCAAGCGCTTCCCGGATCTGCGGGATGGCCTCCAGCGCTGCTCGGCGCCCTTCGGCGATAAGTTCGTCGATCTGTTTCACTTCCATGCGCTTGAAATCGGACAGGCGGGGTTCGATGATCAGGTCGGCGTCCTTCACCTGCCGCTTCGTGTTTTCGTCTATGACGATATCGAAGGCATTGAAAAGGACATCGATGATGTCCTCGGGCATGCGGTATTTGCGCTCGGCGCTCAGGTTTACGGCCACGACCACGCCGGCGCCCATGGGACGGAGCGGAGAGACCGGCACATCCTCCAGAATCCCGCCGTCCATCAGCATCTTGCCGCCAAAGCGGACGGGCAGGTAGATGCCTGCCAGGGCGCTGCTCGCCATGACCGCCTGCGCCACATCCCCCTCGCGCAGCACGACCTTGTCTCCGGTGCCGATATTCGTCGCGATAATGGCGAGCGGGATCAAGGCATCCTCTATCCTGGCCTTGCCGATGGCGCTCTCGATGAGTCTTCCCAGTTCTTCGTTGGAGAACAAGGCAAATCGGGAAAGTTTGAGCTTCGATACTCTGAGGGGGGTCATTCCCTGGCCGATGCGGTGCATTTCCTGTATCGGCACGCCGAAAGCGTACAGAGCGGCGGCAAATGCGCCGATGCTCGTGCCCGAGAGGCAGTCCGGCCGGATGCCGTTCTCTTCGAGGGCCTGGAGCACGCCGACGTGCGCCAGACCGCGCGTAGCCCCGCCGCTCAGGGCAAGGCCGAGTTTCTGTTTTACAGGAGCGGTGTTCATGGATATGGACTCCGGCCCGGGCCGCGCGCAGCAGGCACGTGAGAGGCGCGCGGCAGCGAACGAGGCTACGAGGGTAACGAGGCCGGCCAGGAGGCGCCGAAGTTGTGTGGACCGCTTAAGATGACCGTGCAGCCTCTATTTTCTGAAAATCAGCGGATGAAGCGCCAGATCTTTCAACTTATTCGACGATGATAATTGCCAGGCCCGCGCCCTGGGTCGCGATCCTGCCGGCAACCGTGCCGAGCACGTTCTTGGGCGAGTGATGGGACCGGCCGACGACAACGGTCCCGTACTTCTTGTCCCTGGCTTCTTCAAGAATGCTGTCGGTCACATCCGTTGAGTCGCTGATGAACTTTGTTTCGACCTGTCCCGGGGAGACGCCCTGTGCCACCAGCGTTTCCCTGGCCTGCCGGAGCAGAGGTTCCATCTTGGTTTTTTGGGCCGCCAGCCATTTATCCACCACCTTCTTCCGGTCCCGCTTCTCGTCGGCGGAGAGAATATGCCCCTCGTCCCAGAAAATGGCGGGGAGGTTCGGCAGAACGTGGACCAGGCCGATTCGCAAACCCGGGCAGGAAAACTGCTGCGCCACATAGTCAACGGCCTTCATTGCGCTGAGTGAATCATCGATTGCGATAAGCATTTTCTTCATTTTCCATCCCTCCGGAGACACGCTCCCTGCCTGTGAACTGCTCAATGGATTTATTCAATGCCTGCTAGAAAAAAGATAATCGAAACCGCTTGAAAAGGCAAGACCGCAACGAAAAAAAGGCGGGGACAAAGCCGCGTCAATCCGCGCCGTTGTGCCGGATCGTCCGCACGAACTGCTCGGCAACGCGGCCGTTCCTGCCGCCCGCAGCCAGCGCCCACTGGATCGCCAGGCGGTTCAACTTTTCCCCGTCCATGACGATGCCGTACTTCTTCGCGTACGAGGCCACGATAGCGAGGTACGTGTCCTGGGAAAAATGATAGAACCCGAAGCGCAGACCGAAGCGCTCCACGAGCGAGACCTTTTCCTCCACCGTGTCCGACGGACGGATCTCGTCGCTCTCGTTGTCCGAGAATTTCGTGGGCATCAGGTGCTTGCGGTTCGACGTGGCGTAGAAGAGGAGGTTCTCGGGGATCGCCTCCAGCCCGCCGTCGAGGACGGTCTTCATTTCCTTGTAA
>DAIDTZ010000327.1 GCA_027456925.1 Nitrospirota bacterium | reverse complement strand
GCCTATCTCGCGCCCATCCAGGAAAAACGGAAGGAACTCGTTGCAAAACCCGGCCGGATCACCGAGATCATCGCCGAAGGATCGAGCAAGGCCCGCGCCGTAGCCCAAAAGACCCTGGCCGAAGTAAACGAGGCGATGAAGCTGTAGCAAACAGAAACGAAAAGCAACTCCTGGCTCATACATGGCTCATAGCTCTAAGCTCGTGGTTCATGGCTTAGCGCGAGCCATCAGCTATGATCGGTGAGCGGCTTCCCTTCCCCCGCCACAAAAAAACTTGACAACCCCCTGCGTCTCCCCTATTATTCAACCAGAGATAAATCAGGGGAAAAAACCGCATGATAACAACCCTTCAGGATGTTCTCAAAGAGTACAAGTCGGACATGGAACGCATGGAACGCAAGATCCATGAGAGCCTGGGCACCGATGTCCCCCTCATCCAGCAGGTCAGCAAGTACATCCTCGGCGCGGGCGGCAAGCGGTTCCGGCCCCTGCTCCACCTCCTTTCAGCGCGTCTTTGCGGCTACCGTGAGCACAATTCGGAATATCTCCTCGGGAGCGTCGTCGAATACATTCACACCGCGTCGCTTTTGCACGATGACGTTGTAGACGAGGCCAGCATCCGGCGCGGGAAATCATCGGCAAATTCTCTCTGGGGGAACCAGGCCAGCATCCTTGTCGGCGACTATCTCTACTCGAAGGCCCTCTACCACGCTGTCCGGCTTCAGATCCAGCGCGTCATGGACGTGCTCTCGGAAACCACCACCACGATGTCCGAGGGCGAAGTGCTCCAGCTCGAACAGATCCAGAACGCCGACATCAGCGAGGCGGACTATTTCCGCCTCGTGGAATGCAAGACCGGCGTGCTCATCTCGGCGTCGTGCCGGCTCGGCGCGATCATCAGCAAGGCCCCCCTGTCGCAGGAGGACGCCCTCACCGCGTATGGGAAGAAGCTCGGCCTCGCCTTCCAGATCACCGACGACACCCTCGATTACGCCGCGGACCAGAAACAGCTCGGCAAGGTCCTGGGCAAGGACCTCGACGAGGGCAAGGTGACTCTCCCGCTCATTTACCTCATCCAAAAAGCCGACGACGCAGAGCAAGGGAACATCAGGGACATCCTCCAGGCCGACGCGGTCTCGGAGGGAGACCTTACGTACACGCTGGAGCTCATGGTAAAGTACGGTTCCGTTGATGAAGCGCTCAGCCTGGCCCAGACGTTTTCCAACGACGCGAAAGCGTCCCTTGCCGTATTCCCCGACTCAGCGCCGCGACAAGCGCTCATGGCGCTCGCGGACTATGTGGTTCAGCGGGAAATGTGATGCCTCGCAGGGATCTCTCCAACGATGACATCCAGGGTGAAATGGAATGCACCCCCTCGTCAAACTTGCAAAAGACACCGTCGAACTGTACATCAGGGAAGGCAGGATCAAGGAAGTCAGGGACGAAGACCTGCCGCCTGAGTTCAAAGAGCGCGCCGGCGTGTTCATCTGCCTCAAGATCAGGGGAACGCTCCGCGGATGCATCGGAACGTTCCAGCCCACGGAACCGACGATTGCGCACGAGACCGTAAGAAACGCGATCAGTGCGGCTACCTGCGATCCACGCTTCGAATGCGTCCGGGCCGGGGAATTGGACGCGATTGAATACACCGTGGACGTGCTCACACCCCCGGTCAAGGTCGCGGACAAAAGCGAACTCGATCCACGCAAATACGGGGTCATCGTGAAAGCGGGAGGGAGACTGGGCCTGCTCCTGCCCGACCTTGAGGGCGTCGACACCGTGGACTACCAGGTCTCCATCGCCACGCAGAAGGCGGGGATCGCCCCCGGGACGACCGTTGAACTGTTCAAGTTCGAAGTAAGACGATATCAGTAAGCGATAATATCGCATATTACGAAGGAGGAAATAAGGGACACATGGAAAGACCGGAGAGAAGCGAAAAGGACGATGCTCAGAAGGCCAAGCTCATATTTCTTTCACTCGCAGCGCTCGTAACGATTCTCCTCATCTGGAGCCTGTACGCGGCGAACAAGGCCCGGACGGAACGAGATGCCGCAAGGCAGGACCTGGAGATGGTGAAGCAGGATAATGCGAAACTGGAACAGCTGCTCAAGGATGAGAACCAGACGATCGACTACCTCAAGAAAAAACTTCAGCAGTGCGAGTCCAAGCCCAAACTCAAGACGAAACATACGGTAAAGAAACATACAGTAAAGAAAAAACATGTCCCGGCAAAGAGTAAGGCCAGGAAAAAGACGAAGTCGTCAAAAAAACGCAGGTAGCGACGCCGTTTCACCGGGCAGAAAACAAGGAATGCGGGCCTTCCCTCGTTTTGCACGATCCGCGGCGATGAAGCATGAATTCAAAATCAAAGCCGATCTCACACGAAGGCACCAAGCCACGAAGAAAAACTAAAAGCCTTCTTTATGATCTTTGTGGCTCCGTGTGAAAATTGGGTTAGTTTTTGTGATGATCTCGTAAAAAGTCCCCAGTGCTGTCATTGCGAGGAGCGGAGCGACGCGGCAATCTCGATTTATCAGGCAGATACGAACTACGAGATTGCTTCGCTACGCTCGCAAAGACGGCTTTTCTGACTTTTACGAGTGCGCCAAAATTAAAGGTCCCGGTTTGCAAAGTACTTTAACCACCCGCCCTTTTTCAGTTGCTCCGTGCGGGGAAAATGTCATCACTTGCGATCATCAAAGACGACCGCTACCTTGAGCACAACGCCGGCATGGGCCATCCCGAGAGCCCCAACCGCTTGCGTGTGATCCACGCTCTCCTCGAAAAGGAATTCAGCAGCCTCCCGCAGATCCAGCCCCGTCTCGCGACCGAAAACGAACTTGCTCTTATTCATGACCCTCTTTACATACAGGTGGTAGCCGGCACCGCGGGAAAGGTCCACTCGCAGCTCGATCCCGACACCGGGCTTTCCGCCCGCTCCTACGAAATCGCCCGCCTCGCAGCCGGAGGCCTGCTTGAAGCAGTAGATTCGCTCCTGACCCCGGCCCCTGGCCCCCGGACCCTGTCTTCTGTTTTTGCCTTCGTCCGCCCCCCCGGCCACCACGCGGAATCGGGACACGGCATGGGCTTCTGCCTCTTCAATAACATTGCGATCGCCGCAGAATATGCAAAAGAGAAGTACGGGCTTCGCCGCATTCTCATCGTGGACTGGGACCTGCACCACGGCAACGGGACGCAGCACGCATTCTATGACGACCCCGCAGTGCTTTACTTCTCCTCTCACCAGTATCCCTACTACCCCGGCACGGGAAATTTCGATGAAGTCGGCAGCGGCGCGGGCGAAGGCTACACCGTCAATGCCCCCTTTCCGCACGGATTCGGCGACCGGTAATACCTGGACGTGTATGAAAGCGTCCTCAGGCCCATCGCCCTCGAATACCAGCCGGAGCTCGTGCTCGTCTCAGCGGGTTTTGATCCTTACATCAAGGACCCCCTCGGCGGCATGGGGGTCACGGGTGAAGGTTTCGGCGGCCTTGCCTCGATCGTACGCGGCATTGCGGAGAAAACCTGCAAGGGCAAGGTGCTCATGACGCTCGAAGGCGGGTACGATCCCGACGGCCTGCGCGAAGGCGTGCGGGCCGTGCTGAACGCCTTCCTCGGTCCGCCTCAGACCGTCAGCATCCCTGCCGCGCCTGCAGCCGAGTCCGTAATCCGAAATGTTATTTCCCATCAGAAAAAATATTGGAAGAGCTTGGGATAGCGAAAAGGAAGGTCCAGAGGGGTAGCGCCGCCTTGCCGGCTGCGGTCCGTCGCCTGATGGCCGCGCGCGCCGCGCGCAGCCTCGGTCAGGGCGCGCTGGTCGCGGCGTTCACGCTCTACCTGCATGCCCTGGGGTGGTCGGCGCCTGCGATCGGCGCCACGCTTTCGGCGGCGCTGCTGACAGGCGCCGTGCTCACGCTGGCCGTAGGTCCCCTGAGCGGCCGCGCTGCTCGCGTTGGTCACCGTGTGGCCGCCGGCGCTCGTGCTGGCCGCTATCGCCGGCGGCTTCGGGCGCGGCGCCAACGGCAGCGCCGGCCCCTTCGGTCCGCTTGAGCAAGCCTGGCTCGCGCAAGCGCTGCCTGCGAAAAGGCGCGGCTCGGTGTTAAGCCTCAATGCCGCCATCGGCTTCAGCGGCATGGCGCTCGGGGCGCTGCTGGCGGGCGGCGTCCAACTTCTTATCGGCCCCCTCGGCAGCGTGCTCGCCTACCGTCCGCTCTTCCTGCTCTCTTTGGCCGGCTCGGTCGCGGCCTTCATGCTCATCGCCGGTCTGCATGAACCTGCCCCCGTGCCTTCGCCCAAACGCCCGGCAGAGCACTCCGAACGCCGCAGCGAAAACCGCATGCTGACGCGCCTGGTCATCGCCAACACCCTCAACGGCCTGGGCATCGGCATGATTGCCCCGCTCATCGCCTACTGGTTCGCGCTGCGCTTCCTGCGCGGCCCAGGGTCTATCGGACCTGCGCTCGCCGCAAGCTTCGTGTTCGGCGCGCTCGGTTCGATCGTCGTCGCACGGATGGTGAAGAGACACGGGTTGATCCGGCCGGTGATCGTCATGCGCGGCATCGGGCTCGCGCTGCTGATAGCGGTTCCGCTCATGCCCCTATTCGGCGTCGCGGCGGTCTTGTTCGCGCTCCGCGCCGGGTTCAACCAGGGTACCGCGGGCGTGCGGCAGGCGCTCGTCGTTGGTTTAACGCGCGACCGGCGGGGATTGGCGTCAAGTTTACAGAACGTATCGATCCAGATTCCCCGCGCAGTGGGGCCGGTGATTGCGGGGTTCATGCTGCACGCGGGGATGTTGAGAGCGCCCTTCTTCGTCGCGGCAGGCTTGCAGGCAGCTTACCTGGTCCTCTACGCGCGGTTCTTTCGCGGCTACGAGGCGGGCGGTGTGGAATAGCCCTGTCGTACCAAAAAGGGCCGTTCATCCGGCACCCTTATAAAATACTCCATCGTTATCTCCCGTCCCTTGATTGACTTCACCATATTTTCACGGTATGATAAAACCCATGCCGCTCTTTACCTACAAGGCCGTGCGCGAAGATGGCACCTCGTTCGTTGATGAGTCCATGGCAACGGACGCCGAAGAATTGCGGCGGGACCTTGAAGGCAGAGGCTGCCTGGTCCTGAGCCTCGACAAAAAAAAGACGGGACTCCGGCGCGGCAGGAGCAGCGCAAAAGATTTTCTTCTCTTCAATCAGGAGTTTTCCACGCTCGTAAAAGCAGGGTTGCCCATCCTCCAGTGCCTTGAGCTCCTGCAAAAACGGATGGAGAAGCCGGACTTTCGGGCCGCACTTGAGAGCCTTATCC
>DAIDTZ010000326.1 GCA_027456925.1 Nitrospirota bacterium | reverse complement strand
AACTTTCCTATATAGATGTCGGTCTGATATCTTCATAAGATAACAAGGAATTAACTCTTCGGGGTACAGTAGCATAGAATTGAATCGCGGGTCAATAATATAAGAAAAAACTTGACGTAACCATCGAAAATCGCAAAGATTGTTCAAAAAGACCAATATGCGAAATGGAGTAAAATTATATTATCAGGATTAATATGCAAATTCGGAATAGTCAATTTCAGAAAGAATGCATGCAACTCATGCCGGAAGACATTCTAAAACCGGGAAAAGGAGCAGAGGAGGCGGGGTCTTTCTCTCGATTCGAGCAACAAAGTTTTTAGAAAGTCTATAGGGTCACCCATTTAAATGGGTGACCCTATAGATTCTATAGATTCTCCGCTAACGTCCCGCGATTGGTAACCGGCCGGAACTCAATTGCTGAAGAAGATATACTGTTTCAGCAAGTCGATTTTTCCAAGCGTATAGTCAAATGGCAGCACGCGGGGAATTTTATATATCGGATTGACCCTCTTTTGGAGTTCCGTGAGCACAGGCATCGGCAGGAGAAAATGGTTCAGGATAACCTTGGCCGGAGCTACGAATATCCTGCTGTCACGGACCTCCAGGCGGAGCGCTGCATACCATTCAAAGCGATCGTTTACCATGAACTTTTCGACGAGCTTTCTGTCTTTCGGGGGTATCGTACTGGCCGGAATACTGAACTCCAATTCAATATACGGCGGGCTGAATTTGATCAGAAATTTGTCGTAAAGAAAGTTCTGCCTCTTCGCCCTTCTTATGAATTCATTTTTTATCGTTTGTTCCGAAACCAGTATCCTGACGGCAAAATCCGAGTAAGAAGTAATTTTAACGGTGTTTGCATTTCTTAATGCCTTGAAATCGATCTTCGGATTGGTATACTGCGCGGTGACGTAGTCGACCGGTATACCGTTTACCGGGAGCGATGTGAATTTCATGAACAAGGACTTCAGGTCCCCGCTTTTGCTGTCCCCAATGTTCGTTTTAATCTCTATTCGTTCACACTTCACCGTTTTTCTCAGTGCGTTCGCAAGCTCATTGTCAAGCGATTCCCGGGAATAGAGCGTGGACGCGCCGGATAAAAGTACGATTACAGCCGCCAAGGCCGTCATCAAGCAAGAACGAACGGGATAATTGACAAGTCTATTTTTGAAAAAGTCTGCCATCTTCAATATAGAGGTCCTTTGCGTTATAGAGTTCGGGATTCGGCACGCTGATGCGATAGTGGCCGGCGCCGTTGGTCTCGGACAGGGTGTACACGTACGGTGTACCGCTCGCGGGATCGTTGCCGATACGATCAAGGAACGCCGGCTGGAGTTGTTCTAATTTCCGGGGGTATTCCATATTGACGACGAAGTAAGCCTCGACGGCTTTTGATAGGTTCTGCAAATCAGCCTGTACCTGTGCTCGGGACGTAGCGTACGTCTGTTTCGGCGGGGCATAGTTGTTGACGCCTCCTTTCCAGTAAAGGACGGCAAGATAGCCAAGGATAACCGCTGCAATCACGATCAGGATGGAAAAAAATACGATGAGTTTTTTCTTTCGCATAGGCGGATTTCCTATCTCCTGGCGTCATCCCGGCAACCGATCCATGACCGGTATGTTTTATGTGCCGGCATCACGATAATGCGACGTAACATTCTTTGCCGGAGAATCCCATCAAATTGCCCTGGCAACGTCTGCTCAGGAACAAATTTATGAATGCTTCATTTTACCTGATGTACAATCAATTATCCAGAACGTTTCTTCTCATGCCGTAGTTGTAACGAGTCCGAGCCGTTCCGCCTCATCGATCTGGACCTGCATGGGCCGGGGATTGAGCCTGGCCAGCACACCGCCCCGGGTTTCAGCTTCATGTCTTCCGCGGCTGACTAGGGCATGTGCTTGCGAAAGATTACGGCTTAATCTGATGAGAAAATTTTCCGTGATATTCAGCATGGCCGTCGCATTTTTCGAATATAAACTGGCAGATTCTGGTGCCGGGGTACAAGGCCAATGGTCCATGGCCTAAATTTACTATTTCCAACACCTGATGGTTCGAGATGCCCGGATGCATAAAACCGGCAGTCACGTGGACCGCCAGTCCAAAACGCGCAAACCTGCTTCTTCCTTCAAGCCGGCCGGAGATATTGTCGGCAAGGGTAATTTTTTCCTTCGTGATGCCCAATATCATCTCGCCGGGTTTAATCACGACATACTCGCCGTCTTTAACATGAACCTCCCTGGTTATGTCCTGGAAAGAAGAATCATTTCTAACATGGTAAATTTTCGACTGTTTCCTGAAAATCCGGAAATCATTGCCCAGAGTAAGATCGATCGAACCAGGTCCGATCTGCGATTTGTCGAGCGGTCTGATCACGATCGATTTATTTTTCAGGGCTTTCTCGATTTCTTTTCCGATTAATACGCTCATCTTCAGCCTTTCAATTCATTGAGATACGTTCGTTCCACCTTCACCAGCTCATACTTCTTCGTCCCGAGCCCGAGCCGTTCCGCCTCATCGATCTGGATCTGCATGGGCCGGGGATTGAGCCTGGCCAGAACATCGTCCCCGGGCTTATGTTTTTCCCCTGAGCGTTTTCGCGAGCAGCGCTGTGGCAATGACGAGGTGCTCCTCAGGATCGAGCCGGGGCCCGAGCAAGGCGGACGCGCGTGCCCTGTTCAGCAGACGGTCGTCATACCGGGCGCCGGGGCAGCGTTTGCGCAGCTCCGCGATCACCTGGAGAAAATTTGATGAGCGGGAGAGTGTCCGTGACGTCCCAAGGCCGTCGTACACAACGCCGTTTTCATGGAAGGCGAGTATGGGACCGGCTCCGGCATAAAGGTTAAAAAACCCCTCCAGCTCTTCCTTCGTGACCTGGTGCATGGTCTTGACCGTTTTCATCACCTTGAGGCCGCTTGAAACCACTGCCGTTGCCAGGTCGAACTTGCGCTCCTCTCTGGTTTCCATTGACGTGCTGCTTGAAATCCCGATGCCGCGCACGATAAGGTCCACGTCGCGGTAAGGAATCGCAAGATTTTCCCCGGCCGACGTTCCGACGCTGAGTGCCTGTTCGCCCAGCTCGAATTTTCTGACGAGCCGCTGGTCCGCCTCGGCTTCGATCTCCCCGGGGCCGAGCATCAGGACATCAAAACCCGATGAAATCAACCTGCCTTTGAGCCCTTCAGCCTCTTCCTTTCCCGCGAAGACGCCGAGCACGAAGGGTCCGCTTTCGGGAGCGCGCAGGCGCGAGAGGGCCTCGAGATTCGTCACCCTGAGCACAGCGGACAACTCTCCTGCCCGGTTCTGTTTGTCCTCTTTCAGGTTGTGTATTGCGACGATATACATGGATTGTCCTTTCCCCCCGCTTTGGCAGCCCGGCCCCGGAACCCGATCAGCCGCGCCCGCACTGCGGGTTCCAGCATCATGTCATGCGTCCTCTTCGAGAAGAATGCAGCCTATTCTGAAATTTTCAGGCTTTCCTTATATACTTCCTTCTTCGGCAAACCAAGTTCCTCTGACGCGATGGAAATAGCCTCTTTCTTGCTCAGCCCGCGATGGACGATCAGGTCCTTGAGATATTCGGCAGTGTCGATGTCCTGCTTCAGAGGTTCTGCTGATGCGCCGTGCAGGAGGATGGTGAATTCGCCCTTGATCGTTCCTTCCTGCAGGCGCTTGAGTATTTCGGAAAGCGTCCCCCTGATGGTTTCCTCATGGATCTTGGTCAATTCCCGCGTAATAACGGCCCGGCGTTCGCCGAGGACTTCGAGCATGTCTTCGATCGTTTTCATGATCTTGTGCGGAGCTTCGTAGAAAATAATCGTGCGCTCTTCTTTTGCAAGTCCCTGGAGCCGCTTGAGCCGGGCCATGTGCTTTGCAGGGAGGAACCCTTCGAATGCAAAACTGTCCGTTGGGAGGCCGGAGATGGAGAGCGCGGCAATAGCGGCAGTTGCGCCCGGAACAGGGACCACGGGGACCTTCTGGTCGATGGCAAGGTTGATCAGGAAGTAGCCGGGATCGGAGATGCCCGGTGTGCCTGCGTCGGATACCAGGGCCACGGACTGACCTTCAAGCATGCGGCTGACGAGGATCGGCGCCTTTTCTTCCTTGTTGTGATCGTGGTAGCTCGTAAGCTGCGTTTCGATTTGATAACGGTCAAGAAGATGTTTCGTATGGCGCGTGTCCTCGGCTGCGATCAAGTCCGCTTCCTTGAGAATGCGGATCGCCCGGAGGGTGATGTCCTCGAGGTTGCCGATGGGTGTGGCGACTATGTAGAGAGTGCCGGTGGACATAGGGTCATGGGTCAAGGGTCAAGGGTCAAGGGAACTTACTTTCGATTTTCCATGCCCCTTGCTACCTGACCCTTGCCCCTGTCCTTTCAATAGCTCTTGTACCTGTTTGTTATCGGGAACCGCCGGTCCTTGCCGAGTCCGCGCGGCGTGATCTTGATCCCGGGAGGGGCCTGCCTGCGTTTGTACTCGCTCGAATCCACGAGCCGGATCACGCGCTCCACGGTCTTCCGGTCAAAGCCCATCCTGAGCATCTCCCCGAATTCCTTGTCATCCTCGACATAGGCCTTCAGGATCGGGTCGAGCACCTCGTAGACCGGCAGGGAGTCGCTGTCCTTCTGGTTCGGCCGGAGTTCCGCGGTCGGGGCCTTTACCAGCACGCGCTTCGGGATGATCGTCCTGCCGGACATCCGGTTGATGCTTTTGCACACCTCATAGACCAGGGTCTTCGGCACGTCCTTGATCACGGCAAAGCCGCCTGCCATGTCGCCGTAGAGCGTTGCATAGCCCGTGGACATCTCGCTCTTGTTCCCGGTGGTGAGCACGAGCCAGCCGAACTTGTTCGAAAGCGCCATGAGAATGTTGCCCCTGATCCGGGCCTGGAGGTTTTCCTCGGTCACGTCCTGTTTCGTGCGGGCGAACGCGGCGCGCATGGTGTTGAGATAGGCATCAAAGGGCTGGTGGATGGGGATGGAGAATATTTTTATGCCGAGGTTGCGGGCGAGTTCCGTCGCATCGTCGCAGCTTTCGGCGGAGCTGTACATCGACGGCATGAACACGCCGTGGACGTTCTCCTTGCCGACGGCGGCGACGGCCACGGCCGCGACAAGGGACGAGTCGATCCCGCCCGAAAGGCCGATGACCACGGATTTGAACCCGGTTTTCTTCACATAATCCCGAGTCCCGAGCACGAGCGCG
>DAIDTZ010000325.1 GCA_027456925.1 Nitrospirota bacterium | reverse complement strand
GACCGGGCTCTACAAGCAGGGAGTCACGATCATCGTCGTTACCCACGACCCGGGCGTGGCAGCCCTCTGCAAAAGGAACATCCACCTGAAGGACGGGCGGATCGTTGGCGATCAGGTGCTGGCATGAACTTCCTCGAAACTTTCAGGGTCTCCTTTGAGGCCATCCTGTCGAACAAGGTCCGCTCCGGGCTCACGATGCTCGGTGTGATCATCGGGGTCATGGCCGTGATCCTTCTCGTGTCCATCGGCGAGGGCGCCAGGGTCTATATCACCAAGGAGCTTACTGGTCTCGGCACGAACCTCCTCATCATCCAGCCGGGCAAGACCAGCACGAGCGGCGGCTTCCATCCGCCCTCTGCGGGCACCGTGCGCAAACTCACCTACGACGACGCCCAGGCATTGAAGAGGCGGGCCTGGCTTTTGACCGATGCCGTGCCGCTGGTGTTCGGTACGGGGAGGATAAAATTCGGCAACCTCGGCCGGGATACCATGATCATCGGCACAACGCCGGAATTCCAGCGCGTTCGAAATCTTTACGTTGACACGGGGAGCTATATATCGCAGGGAGACGTGGATTCGAAAGCCAAGATTGTGGTCCTGGGGACCAAAGTGAAGGAAGAACTGTTCGGCGATCAAAATGCGCTCGGCAAGGTAGTGATGCTCTCCGACGCGCGGTACCGCGTCGTCGGCGTGATGCGGAAGAAAGGGACGAGCCTGGGCATGGACATCGACGACGTCGTGTATGTTCCCGTCACGAGCGGCCAGGAATTGTTCGATACGGACGCGCTCTTTGAGATCATCGCTTCAACGCCGCGGGCGGAGGACACGGACCGGGCCATTGCTCAGATAAAAGACATTCTGATGAAACGCCATGCCCATAAGGAAGATTTTACCCTGCAGACCCAGGGCGCCATGCTCGATACCATGAACACGATCCTGGGCGTTCTGACCGCCGTTCTTGGAGGCATCGCCGGCATCTCGCTGCTCGTCGGGGGGATCGGCGTCATGAACATCATGCTCGTTTCGGTCCGCGAACGCACGCGGGAGATCGGCATCAGGAAGGCCCTCGGCGCGAGGAACAAGGACATTATGGCCCAGTTCATGATCGAGGCCATGACGCTCTCCGGGGCCGGCGGGATCATCGGCATCCTGATCGGCGTGGGGCTGGCGCTCATCATTCCCGTATTTATCGACGTCCTTCCAACAAGCGTATCGGCCTGGTCCATTCTCATGGCGTTTACTTTTTCCGCCGCGGTAGGCGTGTTTTTCGGCGTGTATCCCGCGCGCAAAGCGGCGCTGCAGGACCCGATTCAGGCGCTCCGGTACGAATAACTTTTCTAAAGATCAAACGACTATATCCGGAATAACAGCGAGCCCGTAATTATTCAACTTTGAAAACACGAAGCGCAGTCGCAGAGGAAATTGCAATCACGACGGCGCAGGTTGCCCTGAATAACTGAATGGGAAAGCCAAAAACAGGATTTATGATCAGCCCTCCAACGATCGAATAACAGGCAAAACCTAGGGCAGCCATGTTCAGTCCTCGGAGCAAGTTCTTGTTCCCGATAGATGACATGCTGCCAGCAAGATGGAAAAGTGCGAATGCGCTTAAGGCCGCTCCCGCGAACCCAAAACTGTAGCGGACGTAAAGGCCGATCCTGGTAATATCGGTTATTCCCATCGAGAGAACTACGGCTAAATAGATGATGAACAGGACGAGAGGAATCAGTCGGATAATGCTTTTTTTCGCCGATTTAGATTTATATGTAAGCAAGTTGATTCCAAACTGCAGCAGGAATACAAAGGAGATGATCATGGAAACTTGCGACGTATAGGTAAGAACTTGATTTTCGACTTGTCCAAGCACGTGAGCGGAGAACCTTACCCAGTCGGTTAATTCCGCCATTCCGTGAAAAGTACCGAAAATAACGAGCACATAGAATGATGAAACCACCGCAACGTCGGTCGCCTCTATGATGCCTATTGCGATGAAATAGGCCATAACTAAGAAACTTAAACCATAAACAGCGAAAATATAAAAGAGCGGTTCTGTAAGCAGGCTTTCCATGCGGCCCTCCTTGGCCAAATTAATCTAACATCGGCAAGAGTTTTTCCAGCTCTGTTCCCACTATTTTGGACTCGTCTTCCGCTGCGAACAGCGAGATTGCATTTAGAA
>DAIDTZ010000324.1 GCA_027456925.1 Nitrospirota bacterium | reverse complement strand
CGGCGGCAAGGACCAGGGACGGGCGAACGGCTCGACACCGGCTTTTGTCTCTCTTCCGAAGGCCGGTTTTTTTATCACGGCAGCTCGTGAGGCCGGGAGCGGGGAAGGAGACGCACATGTCAGATCCGAAGAAGACGGGTATTTCGAGCATTACCGATAAGATGGTTGTCATCCGGCACGCCACGGACACGGACCGGGTGAGGGTCTATGAGTATCTTTCGAAACACGGGCAGAGCGACGCTCTTGCGGAAGCCGAGATCGTGATTGCGGCGGAGGACGAGCGAATCATAGGGTTCGGGATCATGAAAAAAGAACGGGATGCCGGATGCCTCTCGCTTTTCGAGGACAGCAGAAGAAAAGGGATCGGGTCATCGATCGTGAAGCACCTTCTGTCCCATGAACCGTTGAAACGGCTGTACGCGGTGCACGTTGCCAGTTATTTCACCCATTCCGGCTTCGCACAGGCACGGCGGCTGCATGCCGCGCGATCACGAAAGAACGGCGTCAATTGCCGCGTGCCGCTGATGGAACGCATGACCATCGCGGCGTACAAGAAAGCATGAAAGTCAATTACGAATTAAAAATTACGAATGCGAACGATGACAACGATTCCTAATTCTTGATTTTTCATTGCGAAGTTCCGGGGAGCGGAAGATGGACGACCGCGTATACGATTGCATCATCATCGGCGGCGGACCGGGCGGGCTGCAGGCAGCGATTTATCTCGGCAGATACAACCGGGATGTCCTGCTTCTCGACCGCGGCGGGGGAAGGACGTGGCATGCGCGGCACATTGAGAACGTTCTTACCCACCGGGAAATATCGGGAAGCGAAATCATCGACCGCGGCATGGAACAGGCAAGGCGTTTCAATGTCCGGATCGAACAAACGCCCGTCGTTTCCCTGCGGAAAGACGGCCTGTTTATCGTGTCGACCGCGGATACGGTTTACCGTTCCCGTTACGTTATCGCGGCATCGGGTGTGTATGATATCCTCCCTCCCATCAAGAATATCTACCGCTACCTGGGGGCCGGTTATTTTACCTGTGTGGACTGCGACGGGTATAAAACCACGAACAAGCGGCTGGTCGTCATGGGGGACCACATCGAGGCAATCAACATCGCCCTGGCCATGAAGCGGATGTTTACGAAGGATGTCACGTTCATCCCCTACCGGTTCAGCCTGCCGGACAGCGCCGAGGAAGTGCTGGAAGAGGAAGGGATCAGGGTAGAGACCGTCGAACCGGTAAAGCTCATCGGCGAGCCGGAACTGGAGGCGCTCGAACTGAAAAACGGCAAGCGGACAGCCTGCGACGCGATCATGGCTTCATTCGGCGCGAAATTGAACGACGGTTATTTGATTGATTTGTCCCTGAAAAAAGACGCACTGGGTTTCAAGTATGCGGTCAACAGCCGGTACGAGTCTTCCCTGCGCGGGCTCTACATTGTGGGCCCCTTGAATACCGGCCAGGACCAGGTTGTGATAGCGGCGGGGGAGGGAGCGGTTGGCGCCATCGATATCAACAAACGCCTGCTGGAAGAGAACTATGCGGGAGAGGAACAATTGCTGGAAAGCGGTTCCCGCAAGCCATGAGCCGCCAAAAAAAAGTGATCCTAAAAACGGCATTTGACACTGATAAAATCTGATAACGGCCTGATAACGGCTGATTTATTCATGAATAGAGGCTCACCCAACAGGTGAATACCTTGGTGCTGGATTTATCCGCATTTATCAAGTGTTAATCCGCTTTTTCAGTGTCTAAATGTTTTTTCTAGGGTGCTGCACCGATTTTCGGTCTTCATGCCTTTTTTTTCTTCCTCAGATCTTCCAATTCCTTCATTGCTTTCGCGGCGCAGTCGGGGCACATGCCGTGGCTGAAGAGCACATCGGAGTGATCGCTTAAATAGACCTCCACCTGGTTCCAGTATCCCTTGTCGTCCCGTATTTTCTTGCAGGACGCGCAGATGGGGAGCAGTCCGCTCAACGTTTTGATGTTATCCAGGGCCTGGCGAAGTACGAACGCGTCTTGCTCTATCTTGTGCACATAGAGCGTCAGCATGACGGTAAAAAGAAGCCCCGCAGCCAGAACGCCCCAGGAATAGAACGTTTTGTTCTCCAGGAGGTAGCGAGGCGAGGAAAAGAATTCCAGTTGCCAGCGGCGGTCAGCCACCTCCAGAGTTCGTTTGACGCGGAGAGCAGCGGCCGGCGAGAGGTCCTTTCCCGTCGAATAGAGCAGCCGTTCACCGGCCGGCGCGGCATCATCGATAAGAGAGAATTCAATACCGTCCCGCTTAATCGTCCTGAGCGCCGTTTCCACGACATCGCTGATCCGGAACACTCCAAGGACAAAGCCTTTCAGGTTCTTTCGGCGCGTCTCGATAGTGCCGTACGGGAGACCCTTGCGGTATATGGGATGAAATACCAGAAAACCGGATTGACGGCCGGGTTCGTCCAGCAGCGATATCCTCACCGTCGCTGTTTCCGCCCCGGTGTCCCTCGCCTTTTGCAGTGCGGCCTTTCGGACCGGATTCGACGCCGCGTCATACCCCAGGGCAAACGTATTTTCTCTGAACGGTTCAACATAATAGACGGGGAAGTACTCCCTCCGTTTGCCGTCACGGACCAGCTGATTCTGCGCATTCCGCTCAATAAAATGAAAATTGGGGATGCCGTCCCTGACGGCAGCGGATTCATAGGCAGTTCTCTCCCGGGCCGGGACACGGGGGACCCATCCGATTGCCCGGATGCCGGATACTTGAGGCAATATGCTGCTCACAAAGGCGTGGAATTCCTTTCTCCCTATTTCCTGCGATGAGGCGAAGAGCCCTTCCACTGCGTAGAGATTCTGGATGTTTTCCGCGATGCTTCTTTCGATCGCGACGGATATATTTTTGGAATCGACGTTAAAATTTCCCTGGACGCTCTTGACTTCCAGGCGCTGGACGATGGTGAAGGTGACGATTGCCAGCGTAGCTCCGACCCCCAGGGTAATGATGGCGGGAAGGTCTCTCCTCAGGGAATCGCTTCCCGTCGCTTCGTCCTCGTGCACATCGGTGGTTTGCAATTTCAATGCAAATGATGAAAGCAGTCCGAGTCCAAACACGAAAAAGCCGATTGCGGTCGGCAGGGCCACAGGGATGACGTCCCGGCCGTAAAGCAACGGTGCACCGCGCCAGTAGGAAAGCGTCATGACCGCGCCCAATGCGGCAGTGAGGGAGGACAAGCCGATCGTGATATATTTGGCGCTGAATCCCCGGAAGCTCCGGGGCAGGAGCGACAGGCAGGAGAGACCGGACAGCAGGAAAAGGGCTGCGGTCACCGGAGACATGCGGCCCACGGGGACTCCCTGGAAGATCTCGTCCGTCCGGGACAGGAATCTTTCGATGCCCGGCGCAAATCCCGTCACGAACTTCACGATGATTACGAGAGAGAATAAAACGACTGCCAGCAGCATGCCTTTGACGAGCCGGCGCACCGGCCTGTCGTCGCGGGCGTTGACCTGGAGGAGCAAGGCGCTGCCCAGGGCCAGGAAGGCCAGGGCCGTGCTCGGCGCCATGGGGATGTAGTCCCAGCCCAGCATGGCAAGGATCCGGAAACCGCGGGCCCAGCCCGCCAGGGCCGCGGCCCCGAGGATGATTGTTCCAACGGCGCAGAGTCGGGCAACCAGAGTGTACCTCTGTTTGATATTATGATCGGTGAAAAGAGTGCTGCGGGACATAAAAATACCTTTCTAAAACGCCTTGCTATCCCCTCATTTTTCAGTATGCAAAGTACTGCCCCTTGCTCGATCCGGGCGGATTTTCAAAGCCCACGTAAACGTTTCGTCCGAAATAGAACGGAAGCCCCCAGTCGAAGATATCGGCGATGGCCGGCACGCCCCCTCCGATATTGGAGAATACCCAGTTGGATCCGCTGGTCAGACTGGTGAAATTTCCTATCTGGAACATAATATTGCTGCTTGGCGTTCCCGAAAAACCTTCATTCGTTGCGGAAAGACTCATTAAGGATGCAGGACAAAACCACACCGCATTTGTGCTGCCGCAATCCTGAAGCTGGTTTCCCGGAGGAGGAGTGAAGAACAGGCCGTTCGAACCGCTGTCGATGATACTTCCGTAGGCAGTGCCGCTAGAGATCGTGACGTTTTCTCCGGACCCATCTGCGTCGTATCTGGTGACTCCGGAAGAACTGTTGTTGCTCCGCGTGTCGATCCCCAGAACAAGGATGCCGTTGACGGAAGTTGTTCCGCTTGTTGCAACGCTCGGCAGTTGAACGATCACGCCGTTGCTGTCTGTGGGGAGAGAAATGACCGGATTGGTGACCTGGTTGGAAAGAGGAACCGTGGTTCCTGTGCAAACCGAGGTAGCCGTGTCGCAGGCGTAATAGAGTCCATTGTTTGCTTTGGTTACACAACCAGTACCGCAGTCTTGGGCAAAGACGCCGACTCCGAGGATCCCGTTCAATCCGGCGGCGGAGGGATTTAGATCCGGAATTCCGCATGAAGCCGGAGCGGTCCCGAAGGTTGCGTCGATGACCTGGATCGGGACAGTAACCGCGGGTTCGTTCCCCAGTACGACATATGCCAATTGAACACGTCCCCATTCAGCGGACCCGCCGGCGAATTGGGCGCAAGTGGCAAGCGGCTGGCCGGAATCGCTGGTTACCGAGGGAAGCGAAGAAAGTGAAATGCCTGTGAAGGCCTGCTTGAATATCCTCAGACCGTAGCTTCCCGTATCCAGAATAATATCTTTAATCGTCTGACAGGCTGTCGTTGAGCCGGGCGCACAGATGGTTACGCTGACGCAAGGTTTGTTAAGATAGCCCGCGGAAATTGTATTTGCTGCATCGCAGAGAGAACCGTTCACGGTGATGGGCATTACGTTCTCGGCCACGGGAACGCCGCCCCCCGTAACCGTAACCGTCAAGATGGCAGAGCCTGAGACATTGCCCTGTGTTGCCGTGATCACTGTCGTTGCCGTTGTTGCTGTGACCACGGACTGTGTTGGTGAAGTGGCCAAACCGGCAATGTCGATCGTTGCAACGTCGGGGGCAGAAGAACTCCAGGTGACCGATGCCATGATGTCCGTCTGGCTATTGTCTGTGTAGGTTCCCGAGGCAGTATACTGCTGTGTTGCCCCTGCCGAAATTGTTGTATTCGCCGGAGTTACGGAAATGGATACAAGCTTTGCCGCTGTCACCGTCAGTGTGGGGGAGTTTGTGCTCGTGATATTGCCCGATGCTGCGCTGATGGTTGTCGTGCCTGTTGATACTGAAGTGGCCAGCCCATTCTTGCCGCTCACGTTGTTGATGGTTGCAACGGCAGGGACGGATGAATTCCAGGTTACCTGTGCTGTCACATCCTGCACCGAGCTGTCCGAGTAAACGCCCGTAGCAATAAACTGTTGCATCATTCCCAGGGCAATACTGGAGGTCGAGGGCGTTACGCTAATACTGACCAGCGTTTTTGCGGGTGCGTTCGATCCGCTTCCCGAGCCGCCGCTGCAGCCGGCCAGGAGCACCAAGCTCAGGAGGAAGAGAAGCGCAATTCTATTTGATTTCATCGATAGTCACTCCCGAAGGGATCAATGCCGGCGCGTAGGCGCGTCCCTGGAGGTTCCGCATGTGGCCCCATGTTTCCACGATGACGCGGTCTGTTTTTACCCGGCTGAACCGGCGCCCGGGTTTAGGAGGCGCCTGCTTCCGGGCCTGTTGGTACTCGGTGAAATAAGTGCCGAGCAGCTGCGTCAGGTCCGGGCGGGTCATGCCGTTCCAGGCAACACCGAATACGATGCCGGAGGGTGAGATATATTCGCGGACCGTGACCGCGTCCGACCCGACCACCTGGACGGTGTAGTTTTTGTGCGCAGTCGAGGAACTCCGAAGGGCAGAGAGCGCCTTTTGGTCCGAGGCGATTGAATCAGCGGGCTCGCCGAGTGCTGCCAGCGCCGGCCGGGCTGCAAGTGCCGCGACGATCAGGACTGCACAGAGGAACAAGGCAGGGATTTTTTGTCTCATGATGTTAGCGTTTCCTCCTCTCTTGCATTATTGCAGAAATAATACAATGTCTTTGGGCGGCAATTCAAGTGAATAATCACCAAAGAAGAAACAGCTTCCCCGGCCGTTACCTATTCCCACCGGAAAATCAGCGCC
>DAIDTZ010000323.1 GCA_027456925.1 Nitrospirota bacterium | reverse complement strand
CAGTATATTTATAGAAGGAAAGCAGGTGTTTTATATGAGCCCAGATCGGGTCAAAACAGTCTATGTGGTCGGCCATACGACGCCGGACACGGATTCCGTATGCTCCTCAATTGCCTACGCGTACTTTAAGAATATAACGGACAAGCGGCACCTCTTTACGCCCGTCCGGGCCGGCAAGCTGAACCATGAAACGGCCTTTGTGCTCGAAAAATTCGGCGTTCCTCCTTCCGCGGAGATCGACAGCCTGGCCGCCACCGTAAACGACCTTGAGCTCAAGCGTCCCATCGCCGTGGGCGTCCGGGACTCGATCCAGGTGCTGGCGCTCCTCATGCGCGAGAAGGGCGTGCGCTCGGTCCCGGTAGTGGACGAATCCGGAAAGCTGGCAGGGGTCGTGGGTCTCAAGGACATCGCCCGCCACTACATGGACAGCGTGGGCTTCGCCGATCTCTCCAAGGCGCCCATCGAGATCGACATCCTCTTAAAAACGCTCGATGGACGTGTCATCAGCAACACGAAGCAGGTCACGGTCCTGACCGGCAGGGTATTGATCGCAGCCATGCAGCGAGGGACCATGCTGAACCGCGTGCGGCCCGGCGATGTGGTGGTCGTGGGCGACCAGAACGAAATCCAGCTGGAGCTGATCCGGATGGGCTGCGGAGCGGTCATCGTGACCGACAACGCGCAGATTCCGAATGAAGTCATCGCAGCAGCCAAAGAAAAGAACGTCCTGCTCATCTCGTCGCCGAAGCCCGCTTTTGCCACGGTCCAGCTCATGACCATGTCGGAGCCGGTCTCGTCCATCATGACGACCACCTGCCCCACCGTGGGCCTTTACACGCCCATGGCCGAAGTGCGGTCGAAGATCGTAGAGTCCGATTACCGCTCCGTGGTGGTCGTGGACAGCGACAACCGCTTGATCGGCATCATCACGCGAACAGACCTGCTCACGCCGGTACGCAAGATGGCGATCCTGGTGGACCACAACGAACTGTCCCAGGCCGTGGACGGCATCGAAGAGGCCGAGATCCTCGAGATCATCGACCACCACCGCGTGGGGGACATCTCCACCACGGCGCCGATCTACGTGTACAACGATCCCGTGGGAAGCACCTGCACGGTCGTGGCGGGCATCATGTTCTTATACCAGACCCACATCCCAAAGGAGATCGCGGGCATCCTGCTGTCCGGGATCCTGTCGGACACCCTGCTCCTGACGCTTTCCACGACCACGGAGCGGGACCGCGTCACGGCCCATCGCCTGGCCGAGATCGCGGGCATCGAGATCCAGTCCTATGCCAAGGAACTGCTTCACGAAAGCATCAATCTCGAGGACAAGACCGCGGCAGAGCTGATTGCCGCGGATTTCAAGGAATTCCTGATCAACGGAAAGAAGCTCGGGGTGAGCCAGATGATGTCGCTCGACTGCGCGGAGATCGACAGCCGCGAGCGGGAGCTCGTTGACGAGCTCGAAAGGCTGCGTTCGACGAATAATTACGACCTTACCGTGCTTTTGGTGTTGAACCCGCTCGGCAAAGGACAGGAGCGCATCCTCCTCCGGGGCGAGACCTGGATCGTGGAAAAGGCCTTCAACGTCAAGGTGGCGAACGACACCTGTACGGTGCCGCGCGTCATGTCGCGAAAAAAAGATTTCATACCGGCCATCGGCCAGGTGCTCTCCCTGGGGCAGGCGCGTTAGGCAGCCGGCGATGCGAATCCATTTACGATCTTCCCTATCCTTCATCAAAAAGGCGATCAGAGTTGATCGTTTTTCGTTCTTTCCCGGTCCTGGTAAAACCATTCCCCTGATCCCACGTCATAATAGACCGTATAGAGGTACTGATCGCTTCCCTTTACGATAAAGTATCGTTTCTGCACCCTGGTCCTGTGCGCTTCCTCCACCCACGTCCGAACGATCTCCAGAACAGCAATCGTGCTTCCCTCGAATATGAATGAACTCGGGCGTTCCGCGCCGCGGTAGCCGGCATAGATCGTGACTTCCAGTTTGACATCGGACATAACGTCCCCGCTGATCCTCATCTGCTGATTGAGCATTTATGTCTTCTATTCAAATTGTAGCAGAGGCAGCCGAGAGTGGGGGGGGCTAAGGAACGGCAGCACCGACTCATTTCCTCGGCGCTTCTCCTCCAGCGACATTGTGCGCTACGAGGTTCTCGAGTATCGTAATGGAAGCGGGCTGACCGAGCACAATGAGCGTGTCCCGTGCATCGAGCAGGCTCGCCGAGCCGGGATTGAAGACCATCTTGCCGCTTGCCTTCTTGATGCCCACGATGATGACGCCCGTATCGCGGCGAAGGGCGGCGTCCTGGAGATTCTGGCCGATGAAAGGCGAGGTCTCGGGGATGTAGATCTCCTCCATCTGCAGGTCCATATGCTCCCTGCCCGTGGCGATCTCGATGAAGTCCACGACGTTCGGCCGCAGGATGGCCTGGGCCATGCGGCTCCCGCCGATGTGGTAGGGGGAAACCACTTTGTTCGCCCCGGCGCGTTTGAGCTTGATGTCCGACCCGGATTCGCCCGAACGCGCGAGGATATAGAGGTCGGGGTTCAGCCCCCGGGCGGTAAGCGTGATGTACACGTTCTCCGTGTCCGAGGTGACGACCGAGACAAGGCCTTTGGCGCGCTTGATCCCGGCCCGAAGCAGCGTCTCATCTTCCGTGGCGTTCCCGCGAAGGAAAAGCACCTTGTCTTCTTCCAGCCGTTCGAGCACGGCAAGGCTGTTCTCCACGACTACAAAGGGGATCGGCTTCGCGGCGAACTCCCTGCAGACGAGCGATCCGATCCTGCCGTACCCGCAGACGATGTAGTGGTCCCGCAATTTATCGATCGACTTTTCCACTTTTTTCCTCCCGAGAAAACGCTGGAACTGGCCTTCGAACATGATCTGGACGAGCTTGCTGACCGCGTAGCCGAGCACGGACACGCCGAAGATGATGAGCAGGATCGTAAAAATCTTGCCCGGATCGCTCAACGGGTGCACTTCCTGGAACCCCACGGTGCCGATGGTGATGATCGTCATGTAGAAGGCATCAAGAAAGCGCCAGCCTTCTATGAGCATATACCCTGCCGTGCCGCTGGTTACGAGCAGGAGCAGCACCAGCAGGGAAATCCTGAGTTGTCGTAGTGGATTCATAATCTTCTTCGCAGTAAAGCCGCTGCGGTGTATCGGCATTGTATCAGAATATTTTCAGGTGTCAAAAATAATTACGGAACAAAGGGCCTTACGTCGAAATCTTTTTCAGGAGAAATGGAGAAGTAAGAGGCGAGATGGGGATAAAGACCTTCGAATAGGCTGTTTCTCCCTTTCGCCTTTCCCTTCCCCCTTTCCCCTTACCGGTAGGGATAGAAGACGTAGAAGAGCAGCGACAGCGCCGCAAAGACCCACATGCCGGCAGGCACGTCCCTGTACTTGCCCGCCAGGGTTTTTAAAACCGGGTAGCTGAGCAGGCCCGCGGTCATGCCCACGCCGATGTTGAACGTGAAGATCATGAGCACGATCGTGAGAAAGGCGGGCACGAGCTCCGTATAATCATTGACGTCGATCTGGGGGAGCGGGCTCACCATGAAAATGCCGATCACGACGAGCGCGGCGCCGTAGGCGTGGGGAGGGACCGCGGTAAGGATCGGCGCGAAGAACAGCGCCAGCAGAAAGAGCGTTGCCGCGACAATTGCCGTAAAGCCCGTGCGGCCGCCTTCGGTGATCCCCGCGGCCGATTCCACATAGGCCCCCGTGGTCGTCGTACCGAGCAGCGGCGCTATCAGGTTTGCCAGTGCGTCGGCAAGCATGGGTTTTTCGATCTGGGGCAGGTTCCCGTTCTTGTCCAAAAGCCCGGCGCGAGCCGACAGGCCGATCAGCGTGCCCACGGTATCCACGAAGGCCATCACGAAAATGATGAGCGCAACAGGCAGGTTCTTAAGACTGAGCGCGTCCGCGATATTCACGTGCAGGGCAATGGGGCCAAGGCTCGGCGGCAGGCTTATCCAGGACGCGGGCAGGGGCGTCAGTTTCAGGGCAAAGGAAAGAAGCGTTGTCGCGAGGACCCCGATGATGACGGCGCCCCGGACCTTCCTGATCATTAGCCAGATAATGATGAAGAAACCGAAAACAGCAAGCAGCACCGTGGGCTGCGAAAGCCTGCCCAGGCCGACAGGCGCTCCGGGCACGCCGAGCGTCACGATGCCGGTCAGGTTGAGGCCGATGAACGTCAGAAAGAGTCCGATCCCGACGGAGAAGCTGTGCTTGAGCGACCGGGGAAGCGTGTCGGCGAGCCAGCCCCGCACCCGGGTGAGCGTGAGCACCGTGAACAGGACGCCGGCGACAAAGATCGCGCCGAGCGCGGTTTGCCAGGGAATCCCGAGCACGCGGACCACGGTGAAGGCGATGAAGGCGTTTTCGCCCATGTAGGGGGCGATGGCAAAGGGACGTTTTGCATAGACCCCCATAATGAGCGTGCCGAAAGCAGCTGACAGGATCGTGGCAACCATGGACGGGCCCTTGGGAATGCCGGCTGCCTCGAGGATCGCGGGATTCACGACGATGATGTAGGCCATGGTGAGAAACGTGGCGATACCCGCGAGGACCTCCTGCTTGTAGCTCGTTTTATGTTTTGCGAATTCAAAATATTTTTCCATGGTGTAAAAAATAGTATAAATAGTTGGAAAAGGCAAGATGAAATAATTTGTCCATCGATGGGGCCGGCCGGGCGTCTCCGGGCCCCAGGAATTTCTGATTTACCCGCAACAGCTTTACCTTGACAAATACACGGAAATCGACTTATTATTATTCGTTTCTCCCGAACCGTTGTCGTTCTTTTGCCGCGGCTTCAACGGCATTCCGTTCGGGCAGGAGGAACCCGTGAAGGTAGAACAAATATCCATATTCCTTGAGAACAAGTCGGGCCGTCTCGCGGAAATCACCGACATCCTGGCCAGAAACGGGATCAACATCCGGGCGCTCTCGCTTGCCGACACGGCCGATTTCGGGATCCTCCGTCTCATCGTCGACGATATCGAGAAGACGACGCGACTCCTCAAGGAGAACGGCTTTACCGTGGGAACGAACGAGGTCGTTGCCGTTGTGCTCCCCGACCGGCCGGGCGGGCTTGCGGGCATCTTAAGCGCGCTTCAGGACCAGAGGGTCAATGTCGAGTATATGTACGCCTTCGTCCAGAAATGCGAGGGCAACGCCGTTCTCATTTTCCGGTTCGACGGGATCGGGAAGGCGATCGATACCCTGCAAAAGGCCGGGTTCAAGATTCTGAAGCGCGAAGAAGTGCTCGCGTTCTAGGGACCAGCCCCCGCTTCGCGGGGGACATCATTCTTAAGGAGGAAGAGAACCAATGAGAATACTGAAGCTTATTGCAGTTGCAGCATGCATCCTCGCCCTGTCGGTCGCTCCGGCATTGGCGGCAGGCACCATCAAGATCGGCGCGATCCTGGCCGTGACCGGGCCGGCATCGTTCCTCGGCGCGCCTGAGGCAAAGACGCTGGAAATGATGGCTGAGGACATCAACGCAAAGGGCGGCATCGAAGGCAAGAAGGTGGAGCTCGTGATCAAGGACTCCGGCGGCAGCCCGGAGAAGGCGGTCTCCTTTGCCAAGCAGCTGATCGATGAAGACAAGGTCTTTGCCATCATCGGGCCGTCGACCTCCGGTGAGACCATGAAGATAAAGGACATCGCCGAGCAGGGGAAAACCATTCTCCTGTCCTGCGCCGCTGCAGAGGCGATCGTCAATCCCGTTGCCAAGTACGTCTTCAAAACGCCCCAGAAGGACAGCGACGCCGTGATCCGGATCTTCCGGCAGATGAAGAAGATGGGCATTACGAAGATCGGCGTACTGTCCTCCAACACGGGCTTCGGCAATGCCGGCAAGCAGCAGATCGAGAAACTCGCGCCGGAACATGGGATCCAGATCGTTTTGAGCGAAGTCTACAACAGTTCCGCCACGGACCTGACCGCCGAGGTGACGAAGATCAAGGCGGCCAAGGTTCAGGCCATCGTGAACTGGTCCATCGAGCCGGCCCAGGCCATCGTGATCAAGAACGCGCGCCAGATGGGCCTGACCATACCGATCTTCCAGAGCCACGGCTTCGGCAACATCAAATACGTGCAGGCCGCCGGCGCTGCCGCGGACGGCGTCATCTTCCCGGCAGGCAGGCTGCTCGTTGCGGATACGCTGTCGGACAAGAACCCCCAGAAGAAGGTCCTTGAGTCGTACAAGAAAGAGTATGAGGCAAAATACAAGGAAGACGTAAGCACCTTCGGCGGCCATGCCTATGACGCCATGAAGATCATGCAGCAGGCGATCATAGCAACGGGCGTAGTTGACGAGGAAAAGGTCCGGACCACCATCGAGAACATGAAAGGCCTGGTCGGCACGGCGGGGATCTTCAACTTCTCCCCCACGGACCACAACGGTCTCGACGCCAACGCCTTCGAGATGCTGACCGTGAAGGACGGCAAGTTCGCGGTGCTGGAAAAATAGTAAGTAATTTACCGCAGAGAAGCCGGGACGCGGAGATGATGTCTTTAACGACTGGACCTCCTCCGCGACCTCTGCTTGCACCCAGCGCTTACGAGTGCGATAGCGCGCGTGCAGGGCGCGTTCTCTGCGGTAAAATTTTTTTGCGCAGTTCGGAGCACGTTTTGATCGAGCTTTTCTTCCAGTATCTCGTGGCCGGCCTTACCTACGGCACCATCTACGCCAGCGTCGGCATCGGGTTCAACATCATCTACAACACCACGGGCATCATCAATTTCGCCCAGGGAGAGTTCGTGATGCTCGGCGGCATGACTGCCGTGACCTTGCACGCGTTCCTGCCGTTGCCGCTCGCGATCCTGGGGGCCGTCCTCATTACCATGATCATCGGCGGGTTGATCGAGGTCGCCTTCATCCGCTGGCTCGTGAAGCCCTCGGTGCTCCGGATGATCGTCATCACCATCGGCATTTCGATCCTGATCCGGGAAGGGGCGCTCGCAGTGTGGGGCGAGGGTGTCCGGTCCCTGCCCTACTTCACCGGCAACGAGGTCTCGGCGCTTTCGCTCGGCGGCGTGCGCGTGTCGCCCCAGGTCCTCTGGAGCATCGGCGTCTGCACCGTCATCGTAGTGCTGCTCAATCTCTTTTTCAAATTCACCATGCTCGGCAGGGAAATGCGCGCCTGCGCCGCAAACCGCGAGGCGGCCGCGCTCTGCGGCATCCCGACCAGAAACATAGTCACTTTCTCCTTCGTGCTCTCGGCAGGAATAGGCGCTCTTGCGGGGTGCGTCGTCTCGCCGATCACCTATACGCAGTACAACGTCGGCACGGGGCTCGCCATCAAAGGGTTCACCGTGGCCATCCTGGGCGGGCTCGGCAACAGCATGGCCGCCGTCGGGGCCGGCTTCATTCTCGGCATCCTCGAATCCTTCAGCATCTGGGTCCTGCCCACGGCGTACAAAGACGCGATCTCGATCGCGATCCTGCTCGCCATGCTGTTCGTCCGGCCCAGCGGCCTGTTCGGAAATAAAGAAGCCATGAAGTTAAAGGATTTCTGATGAGGACTTCGCGCTATACTCCGGCGTTTGCCCTGCTCGTGGTGATCGCGGTCATTCAGCTGCTTACGCTTGTGAGCGGGAAGGCCTTTTACCTGACCCAGCTCACGATGGCGGCCTATTATTCGCTCATCGTGATCGGGCTTTGCCTCCTGATGGGCTTTGCAGGCCAGATCTCGCTGGGACACGCCGGGTTCTTCGCCATCGGCGGCTACACCTCGGCGGTGCTTACGACCCTCGATCTGTCAGCGTACAAGGACAGGGCGCTGGTCGCTCTTTTGACAAAGCTGCACATTCTTGTGTCCCGCCAGGACCTGTACGGCGGCATTACGTTATGCTTCCATCCCTGGGTCGCTTTTGTTGCGGCCGTCCTTTTGGCCCTGGGCGTCGCCTGGGCCATCGGCATCCCCGTGCTCCGGCTCAGGGGACATTATCTCGCCATGGCGACCCTCGGCTTCGGCACGATCATCTACAGCATCGTGCTCGGCACCCAGCGCTTCGGCGCTGCTGACGTAATTTCGAGCGTGCCCCCCTTTCCGCTCGGCTTCGGCATGAGCGTGAGCGGCGAAACAGCGCTTCGCGTGCCGAACTACTATATTGCCTGGGGCCTGGTGACCGTCGTCATGGTGCTGTCAACGAACCTTATTCACTCGCGGGTTGGTAGGGCGCTCCGCTCTATCCACGGGGCGGAAGACGCGGCAAGCGCCATGGGCGTGGACACCGCGCGTTTCAAGTTGTATACCTTCATGCTCTCCGCCGTGCTTGCAGCCGTGGCCGGCGTGTTTCTGACACACTATAACGGCGGCATCGGACCGTCCGAGGCGGGGGTCATGAAGTCCGTGCGCTACGTGGCGATCGTTGCCGTGGGCGGCATGGGCAGCATCTGGGGAACGCTCATCATGAGCGTGGTGTTGAATTTCTGTTCGCTCCGGGGATATTTCGGGAGCTATGACGACGCGGTGTTCGGCGCCATTTTGATCGTCATCATGCTCTTCGCGCCCGACGGCATCATCGGCTCGGATCTGCGGAGGCTGGTGAAGATGGTAATGCTTAAATTTAAGAGCAGCCACGGAGACACAGAGGCACCGAGGAAAGCTTGAGGCCTTTTTTACGAAGCCGTCAACCATCGGCTGAAACATCACCCCTAAACTTGAAGTCTATTTTCTCCGTGTCTCCGCGCTTCCGTGGCAAAGGGTTCTTATGGCTCTACTCGAAGTAAAAAATATCAGCAAGCGCTTCGGCGGGCTCCAGGCCGTGAAGGACGTGTCTTTCACCGTGCAGCAGGGCTGCATCAAGGCCGTGATCGGGCCGAACGGCGCGGGCAAGACCACCCTTTTTGACCTCCTGTCCGGGTTTCTTTCGCCCGATGCAGGCAGCATTGTATATAGGGACGCGCCGATCCAGGGGAAA
>DAIDTZ010000322.1 GCA_027456925.1 Nitrospirota bacterium | reverse complement strand
ATACAATATCGATCGGGCATTTTTCAATGACGCCTGGAGCCCGGTATGACAGAACGAACACCAATGGAGAGTTCACGAGCCCCAGTTTCGGCGTGACCTACAAATTGACAAATACCACGCTCCTCAGGGCCTATACTGCGAAAGCCTTCAATATGCCGTCGTTCGCCGAGACCTATGGAGATAATCTTTTCCATGTGTCCAATCCGAATCTTAAGATGGAAGAAGTCATGTCTTATGAAGCAGGCCTGGAGACTGCGGCAGTGGACCATCTCTGGATAAAACTGTCCTTTTTTAGGCATGACATGAAGAATGTCATAACGTCAGCACCTACCTGTACTGGGTGTACAACATTTACATCAATAAATGCGGAAAAAGAACAAAGGCAGGGCATGGAAATCGAATTAAAAACCGAACCTGTTTATCACACCTCGCTTTCCGCGGGCGCCATGTTCATGAGCACAAAAGATCTTGGCACGGGACAGACAATGCAGAATGTCCCACAGCGGACTTACGATGTAGGTCTCCGCTATGATGACAATTCTCTTAAAGCCTTGCTCAACGGGCACTATATTTACTGGAATACAGCCCCTGCGTTTAACGGGAAATATAATTCATTCATTGTCGATTTCCATATTGCAAAAGACCTCCGAGTAGGCGGCGTGGCAGTCGAAGCTTTTGCGGATATTCACAACATTTTCGACAGTGATCAATATCTCACGGACATCTATGAAAACCCGGGTAGATGGATGGAAGCAGGGGTGCGGTATTTGTTTTAGCAGTAGGACCTTTAACCTATTAAAAAGGAGGTGAAAAGCGATGAAAAAACGTATTGTTGTCGTAAAGAAGGGGATGGAAAAAAAGGAGTTGCTGGAGGCTGTCTGCTGCGCCGGTGCAGTTATTCCCCTCATGATGTAAAGTAGATTAGTATTGAGCGGGGGAGAGTGCTCTGCTCTCCCTCGAGTTTATTCTGAGTAAAGAGTTAGAGTAAGAAAGCTTGCGTTTTTTTGGATATTGCCATGTATTTATCGAAGTATTTGAAATTATACCCATCCACGGATTCTCCTGATTCCGTTATAGCTTACTCTACGCAGAATGCGGCTGCAGCCCTTGTACCTTCCGGATTAATCGATGATGTTGAGAAAGGCAGCCTTTCCCAAGAGGAAGCAGGAATGCTTGTTGACCTCGGGATCGCTGTTCAGAGCAGAGACGAAGAAAAGCTCAAGATGCAGGGATTTATTCGGGAGTTGGATGACATCGATAAGGCCTTCAAGTACATCGTTGTCATGAGCCTGGACTGCAACCTTGCCTGCACATACTGTTTCGAAGGCAAACGAAAAGGTAAATTCTTTTTGTCCGAAGAAACTGCGGACAGGTTTGTCGATTTTGTGAAAAGGAGCGATTTGTCAGGCAAGGAGGCCATCAAGATCGTCTTCTATGGCGGCGAACCTCTGTTAAGTTTGGAACGGATTATCTCGATATCCGACCGCATACGCGCATTCACGCAAGAGCGGGGATTGAAATACAGCTTTACGCTGGTGACCAACGGCACGTTGCTCACGCCTGCTGTTGTGAAGCGATTAAAACCTCTCGGCCTGCAGGGCGTGAAAGTCACCCTCGACGGACCGGCGGATATCCACAACAGGTACCGCCCCTTCAAGTCCGGAACAGGCTCCTTTGAGACGATCCTTCGGAACATCAAAGAAGTGTGCGACATGACCTTTGTTCAAATCGGCGGCAATTATACACAGGAGCATTTCCGCGAGTTTCCCCGCCTTCTTGACGATCTTGCTGCCGCCGGGCTCACTCCCGATAAGATCCCCTTCATAAAATTCGATCCCGTCATGAACGAAACCAATGAGTTTGCTCCTGCCGATTTCCATGATGGGTGCGAGTCGAACAATGAGCCCTGGATCAGTGACGCAAGCCTCTTCTTGCGCGAAGAGATCCTGCGGCGAGGTTATCGAACTCCGAAGATCATGCCGTCCATGTGCTTTGTAGAGTTTAAAGACAATCTCGTGGTGAACTACGATGGAGCGCTCTACAAATGCCCGGGGCTCATCGGCAGGGAACAATATCGCGCAGGGAACCTCGAATACGGATTAATCGATTACAAGGCGTCCCATGGACTCGACGTATGGAAAAACGATACGTGTCTTGAATGCGCGTACCTGCCCCTCTGTTTCGGCGGGTGCAAATATATAAAGGCCATGCGCGATGGGAACATGCAGGGCATACATTGTCAAAAAGAATACTTCGACCGGACTCTTGGCGCGCTCGTATTCCAGGATATCCGCTATGATCTGTAAGCCTCTATCAATGACTGCCGTGGTCACTTCTCTGCACTATGTCCGATCACCTATCCGATCACGCCTGAAGATTATTCTCATTGCATTCGTAGTGCTTGCGACGATTCTCCCGTGTTTTCCCGTCCACGCAGGCAGCTCAAAAATTATCGTTGTCAAAAGCGCTGATTTGAAACCCTATCAGGATTTTCTCAGAGGCTTGCGGGATGACTGCGGCTGCGACGTACAGGAAATGAAATTCAGGGACGACGAGGACCGCAATAACATCCTTGACAGCCACCCCGGCGCTGTCGTCGCCATCGGCACCGCGGCATTCAAGAGGGTGAGAACGATTACTGACCTTCCGGTAATATACGCGATGGTAATGCCCTCCGAGGTCTCATCTCCCTTAGGTCCGAACATTTCCGGTGTAAGCATAGACATCTCGCCTGAGACCTATTTATCCACCATGAAGGCCCTCTTCCCCAAAGCGAAGAGAATCGGCCTTATCTACGACCCCCGGAACACAGCAGCGTTCGTGGAAGACGCGGTTAAGGCCGCACGCGCGCTCGGAGTGGAACTCGTGACGAAACAACTTCACGATCCCTCGCAGGTCTTGGGCGCTTTAAGCGAGATGCGGTCAAAGATCGATGTTTTGTGGATGGTCCCCGATCCGACGGTGGTTGTCGCGCAGATCGTCGACTACATGCTGAGGTTTTCATTTCAGAATAACGTGCCGATTTTTACTTTTTCCAGGAAATACGTAGAGATGGGGGCTGTTGCTTCGCTGGATATAGATCCCTACGACATGGGGGCGCAAGTCGCCTCAATCGTCAACAGAATATCAGCCGGACAAGCAGCCGGATCCAGCGTCTACGCCCGCAAATCGCACCTGACAATCAATAAAAAAATGGCAAAAAAGCTGGGACTTTCAATTAAGGAAGGGTCCCTGGCAGACGTGGATAACGTTGATTAAAAACTTCCGACATACTTTGGGGCACAGCTTCGCCTCCAAGATGCTCATCTCCTTCATCGCCGCCATTATTCTCGTGTTGTCCGTATTTACCTTGTTCGGAGTGATCCGTGAAGGACAGAAGGAAAAAAGAAGCCTGGCGGAACAAGGGGAAATGCTCGCGGGAATTCTCGGCAGAAATGCAATGGTAGGAGTTTACTCGGAAAACAGGAAGATGCTGAAGGATTCAACGGAAAGCATATTAAACCTGAAGAATGTTGTCGCGATATCAATCTACAACGCTGATTTTAAAATTCTCTATGCAAAAGGGAAAGATTCGTCCGGCGCTGAAAAAGAGGCTATTTCCGTCAATGCAGTCGCCGGCCTACGGACAGAGGAGTCTCTCAGCATCAGCGAGTCCAAAAAATACTTCGCATTTATCAAGCCGGTCATGCTGCAATCCACCGCGAAAAAAGACGAAACTCTTTATTTCGAAGGATCGACGCCGGACAGCGCGGGTAAGGTTATTGGATATGTTCGAATTGTATTGAGCAAGGACGCATACCGGCAGCGAATCGAAACCATAATGCGCGAAAATATGGTTATCATGCTGATCTTTATCGTTTCGAGTTCGGTTATCGTCTTTTTTTCGGTTAGAAAACTTACGAATCCGCTGGTAAAGCTGACCGACAATGTCAAGGCGCTGGGAAGGGGTCTTCACGTCGAACCTGTCCAGGTGGACAGCAGGGATGAGATCGGCAACCTGGCATCGGCATTCAATATCATGGTCAGGGTGCGCGAACAGGCCGAAAAATCGCTTCGTGAGAGCGAAGAACGCTACCGCAAGCTTGTCGAAATTTCCCCGGACGGGATCTATGTCCTGCAGGACGGGGAAATCGTCTTTACGAACGCGGCGGGAGCGATCCTGTTGGGCGCCGCACACTCTGCGCTGGTCCTGGGGCGGCTCATGAATGATTTTGTCTATCGGGACGATCGAGGCGTTATTGAGCAGATATGTTTCCAGGTCGAGGAAAAGAGGATCAACGTTCCTTACCTCCATGTCAGGTATCGAAGACCGAACGGCGTCCTGGTGGACGCCGAGGTAGCGGCTGCCCCGTTTGTATTCCGCGGCCAGTCGGCTGTGTTGGTCGTCACCCGCGACGTTACTGAGCGAAAAGGCATGGAAGACAAGATCAGGAACTATCAAAAGGAACTCTATGCCGCGGCGACCGAGATGTCAACGCTCGAATCGCGGGTCGAAGAGCGGGAAAGATACCTGATAGCCGCTGATCTGCACGATTATGTGGGGCAGAATCTTGTGGTTTTACAGCTCAAACTGGGGTTGCTCCAGAGAAATCTCTCGGACGCGAACATGGTCAGGCAGGTCGAGGAAATTCGGGAGATAATCGGGAAGACAATTCAGTATACGCGGTCCTTAACGGTAGAACTCAATCCGCCTATTCTTGTAGAAATCGGATTCAAACCGGCTGTTGAATCGCTTGCAGAGGCGTTCGAAACAACACATGGGCTGTCGATCAAAGTACGGGACGATGGCCGGCCGATGCAGATCGACAATGAGAACCGCTATCTTCTCTTCAGGTGTGTACGCGAAATTCTCATGAATATTGTCAAACACTCGCAAGCCAAGAACGTCGAAATTGCCATGTCGAGATCAGCCGACAGGATCTATGTCACCGTCGCAGACAACGGCACGGGTTTTGATCAGTCGACGGTGGACAGAAAAAAATCGGGGTTCGGCCTGTTTACGATCCGCGAGAGGATGAAGCGGCTGGGCGGTTATTGCGAGATCGAGACAAAGCCCGGTTCGGGAACTACGGTAATCCTGGCCATGCCGGTCCAATAAAATTACCTAACCCGGACAAGCCGGAAAAGCTTTTGACAGGATTACAGGATAACATCGGGTAAGTGCGGATTTTGCTTTAAATAACTTTCTGTAAATCCTGTTATCCTGTCAAGGGTTTAAGATTTTTTCTTTTCATTTTGAGCAGAATTTCATTCATAACTGACTAACGAGAAATCAGGAGGGAGCAAATCATGGGAATAAAGATTCTACTTGCGGACGATCACCGATTGATGCGTGAAGGCCTCCGGTCATTACTCGAGGAACAGCCGGACTTTACTGTTGTTGGAGAAGCGGATAACGGCAAAACCGCCGTTCAGCTGGCGGCGAACCTGATGCCCGATATCATTATCATGGATATTTCCATGCCCGGCCTGAACGGCATCGATGCAACACAGCAAATCTTGTCAAGCTGCGCTAAAACAAAGGTCATAGCGCTGTCCATGCATACCGAGAGGCGAACGGTGCTTGAGATGATCAATGCCGGCGCAACAGGATATCTTTTGAAAGACTGCGCCTTCGAGGAAGTGGTCCAGGCCGTACGCACCGTAGCCTCGAACAGCACTTACCTCAGTCCGAAAATAGCCGAAATCGTCATCAAAGACTACGTTCATCGAATCCCGAAAGATGAATTGTCCTCTCTCTCCAGTTTAACAACCCGGGAACGCGAAGTCCTGCAACTCTTGTCAGAGGGAAAGAAAACGAAGGAAATTGCCGATATGCTTCGAGTCAGTGTAAAAACGGCGGAGTCCTACCGCCAGCACATTATGGAGAAGCTCAACATCCATAGTATTGCAGAACTTACCAAGTTTGCCATACGGGAAGGCATTACTTCACTTTAACCTAAAAACGGCATTTGACACGGATCAAATCTGATAAGAGTCGGATAACGGCGGATTTTTCTTCAAAGAGCAGTTCCCCCAACAGGTGATTGCCTTGCACTCGAATTTATCCGCCTTTATCATATGTTAATCCGCTTCTTCTGTGTCTAAATGCTTTTTCTATGTTCATCTGCGTCCAACTGCCGCTTTAAGGTTGATGTCAATTTTCCATTCTGAATTTTTCACCACCTGCCTGTAAATCCGCCACTCAATAACTGTTATCGCTGCGGGCGATTCTTTTGCGATCTGCGGGACTCTCAAAAGCCTCTAGGTTTTTCGAAGTAAAAAAGTAGGGAATCCCCGATTGACAATATTTCTTCCTCAGGTACATTATGATTCAGTAAATACATCTTGCCTGGTCAGGAGGGGAGAATATGGCAACGCATGAGCGTGAAACAGGGTTGATCGCACCGTACGGCAACAGGCTCGTAAATCTCGTCGTCAGCGCGGAAGCCCGGGCCGCATTGATCGAGAAGGCCAAACACCTTCCCTCTGTCCAGATATCCGCGCGGTCAATGTGCGACCTTGAGCTTTTGGCCGTGGGGGCCTTTTCCCCCCTCGACCGTTTTTTAACGGAGGAGGACTACCGTTCGGTGCTTGCAACCATGCGTCTCGCGGACGGCGTGCTTTTTCCCATCCCGCTTACCCTTCCGGTAGAGAGTGCCGACGGCCTCGAGCTCGGACGCGAGCTCGTGCTTCGGAGCCCCACCAACGAGATGCTGGCCGTCATGAGACTCGAGGGAGTCTATCCATGGGACCTCGAGGAGGAAGCAACCGCCGTACTCGGCACCACGGACTCGCGCCATCCTCTCGTTTCCGAAATGCATACGTGGGGCCGCTGGTGCCTTTCCGGGCCGCTCACGGTCTTCAACCTCCCGCGCCACAAGGACTTGCCGGACCTCCGGAAGACCCCCGCCGAGGTCCGGAGCCTGCTTGCCGCCATGGGCCGGGAAAACGTGGTAGCGTACCAGCCGCGTCACCCCATGCACCGGGCCCATGAGGCGTTCACCAAGGAGGCCGCCTTGCAGATAGACGGCTCGCTCCTTATTCATCCCGTTGCGGGCTTTACGAACCACGGAGAAGACGTGGAAAACTACACGCGCATAAGGTGCTACAAGACGCTGATCGAG
The DNA here is from genome assembly GCA_027456925.1 of Nitrospirota bacterium. Taxonomy (GTDB): domain Bacteria; phylum Nitrospirota; class UBA9217; order UBA9217; family UBA9217; genus JAJYKN01. The sequence goes on along the minus strand of DAIDTZ010000322.1, from coordinate 1,100 downwards.
AACTACTACGACGGCGGCAGGACCGTCCTGAATGTGATCCCCCTGGCAGTGCGCATGGCGGGACCCCGCGCAGGGCTCTGGCACGGCATCATCAACCGCAACTACGGCGTGAGCCATCTTATCGTCGGCCGCGACCCTCACAGCCTGAGCGAGGGCTCTTACAAGACTGCTTTCTATGACAGCCGCGACGTGCAGGAGCTCTTCCTCCAGCTCGAGTCCGAGATCGGAGTGCGCATGATCCGGCATAAAGAGATGATCTATTTGCCGCAAAGCAAGCAGTACGAGGAGTCGGGCCGCGGGGCGCGCGGCATGGACGAGTACATTCGGGTCTCGGCCACGACGGTGATCGAGGATTCTCTCTTCCGCGGCACGCAGCTTCCCGAGTGGTTCACGCACCCCGAGATTTCGCAGATCCTTTCCGACGCCAACCCCCCGAAAGACCGTCAGGGTTTCTGCGTATGGCTCACGGGCCTGCCCAGCTCGGGCAAGTCCACCATTGCTGAAACGCTTTTGCCCATGCTTATGGCCAAGGGCAGGAAAGTGACGTTCCTGGACGGGGACGTGGTCAGGACCCACCTCGCCAAAGGGCTTGGGTTCGGCAAAGAGGACCGGGTCACGAACATCCTGCGTGTGGGATTCGTGGCCTCGGAAGTGGTCCGGCACGAGGGCGTTGCGATCTGCGCCCTCATCAGCCCCTACGCCCACGCCCGCGAACAGGCGCGTGCCATGGTGGGACGGGAGCGGTTCATCGAAGTGTTCGTGGATACGCCCGTCTCGTTGTGCGAGCAGCGCGACGTGAAGGGCATGTACACCCAGGCCAAAAGAGGAGACCTCAAGGGCTTTACGGGCGTCGACGATGTCTACGAGCTGCCCCGCTCTCCGGATCTGCGCATAAACACGTCGTCCATGACGCCCGATGAGAGCGCCCGTATGATCATCGGGGAGCTTGTACAGAAAGGTTTCATCGCTCAGGAGAGGCGCCGGGAGCCGAAGGGCCTGCCGGTCGGCGCAGCCGCGTGATGAGTAAAAAGCGCTCAAAGACCGACTTGACGTCGGGCGCTCCGGAGGGGGAGAGGGCCGAGGTGATATGAAGGATACCG
>DAIDTZ010000321.1 GCA_027456925.1 Nitrospirota bacterium | reverse complement strand
GAACAGTGGGTGGGCTCGGGCCTGGCGGCACTGGTGCTTGCGACAACACCTATCTGGACAGTGCTGTTTGCCGGATTGTGGAAACAGTGGCCTTCGCGAAATGAGTGGATCGGCATCGTTCTCGGGCTTGGGGGGATCGTTCTTCTGAATTTCGGAGGGGACCTCCGGGCCAATCCCCTGAGCGCGCTTATCCTCGTTCTGTCGGCGGCATCGTGGGCCTTCGGTTCCGTGCTGAGCACGAGGCTGTCCTTGCCCACGGGCATGATGGCGAGCGCGGCGCAGATGTTCAGCGGCGGTTTGCTGGTCCTTATGGTGAGCGTCGCTTCAGGAGAGCGGATCGCGGCCCATCCGTCGACGAAGGCGATCGCGGCCATGGTGTACCTTGCAATATTCGGCTCCCTTCTCGGCTACACCGCATATACCTATCTTCTCAAAAATGTCCGGCCGGCCCTCGCAACGAGCTACGCCTACGTCAACCCGGTCCTGGCCGTGCTCCTCGGCGTCTGGCTTGCCGGAGAAGAGATAACAGTGATGACCATCGTCGCGATGCTGACCATTCTGGCCGGAGTGGTGCTGGTTGTGCTGGGCCAGAGAAAGTAACGGTCTCGGCAACGTCCCCGGGGAAAAGAAAGCAGACCGGAGAGAATGAACATGGATTTCCACAAGCACCATGCCCTGGGCAATGATTATATCGTCATCATGAGCGGGCGGTTTCACGACGATCTGCGGGAAAAGCTGGAACTTGATCCGGGAAGTTATAACAAAAAAAGGCAGTGGTGATCACCTTGTTAGAAGAGGCCATAAAAGCCTAAGAGGAGAAAGGCGACCTGTTTGGAGAGATACGCAACGCCTTGAAAGCGGACAGATCACCTATCCTGAAAAGGGTTGGGCTTGTGCTATACTCGATTATATTGGACTTCATCACCTTTCCGAACGGAGACCATATGAAAGAGTACGATGTGATTGTGATCGGTGCCGGCGTGGGCACGAGTGTTGCGTTCAAGGCGTTGGCCGCCGGCATGAAAGTCGCTCTTGTGGCCAAGGGCAACCCCGGTGGTACTTGTCTGAATACCGGGTGAGTGCCGTCCAAGATGCTCATCTATCCGGCGGATAGATTAATGGAAATTGAGGAAGCGAAAAAATTCGGGATCGAGGCCAAGGTGACCCATGTCGATTTCAACGTTCTTATGGAGCGGATGAAAAAATCCGTCACCTTCGGGCGGAACTGGCTGCGAAAAGAAATGAAAGGTTCGAAGAACCTGGATTTTTACAACGAGGCGGCGCATTTCAGCGCTGATCATACTCTTGAACTGGAAAGCGGGAAGATTAGGGGAAAAAAGATTTTCATCGCATCAGGGGCGCGTCCCTCGGTCCCAGCCATCCAGGGCCTCGATGCCGCATCTTATTTGACGAATGAAAGCGTTCTGGACCTGAAGGCGAGGCCGAAGAGTATCGTCATTATCGGCGGAGGATATATCGGCGTCGAGTACGCCCATTTTTTTGCAGCGATTGGCACGAGAGTTACCATCGTTCAAAGAAGCGCCGCACTGGTGCCGAAGGAAGAGCCGGAGATATCGGCCTATCTCGAGCGGGAACTTAAAAAGCGCATGGAGGTGCATACCGGATTACTCACGACCGGCATTAAAAAGAACAATCGAAACACCGTGGTTTTCGTCAGGGATAAGAAGAGCGGCCGGATGAAAAAAATAGCGGCAGAACATATTCTGCTCGCAACGGGACGGGTGTCCAACGCAGACCAGCTGCTGCCGGAAAACACCGGCGTCCAAGTTGACGAACGGGGTTATATAAAGAC
>DAIDTZ010000320.1 GCA_027456925.1 Nitrospirota bacterium | reverse complement strand
GTGCTTATGACAGGGCATGTCTAACAGTTGCGAACGAAAAAACTTTAGATGCAATGCGCAGCTGTTATTGCCGTTAGTCGGGCCGCACCCGAAACCCGGACCGAAAACCAAAAAAATAGTATCATACCATAATAATTATGTCAACAGCTTTTTTTATGCCGCCTATTCACCTGGATTGTTTTGGCGATATTTTTTTGTACCGTTGGATAAGACTTGATTGTTGCCGCAATTTTCTGTAGCATGTACCTATGCCTATGATGGTTTCGTAAAAAGTCTATTTTAGCCACAGAGGTCACCGAGGACTTAGAGAAAACGTTTTATTTATTAAAGTCTTACTCTGTGCTCTCTCTGTGCCTGCCGTTACGAACCTTCACTTGTGGCAAATCCTGACTTCTTACGGTTTCATCACCCATATAAAGAAAGGGATAAGTATCCATCGGCCATCTCGTTCTCGTCACTAGTTCAACAATGACGTAAGCTCTGAATGTCAAAGGAGGACATAATGAAAAAAATCGGCATGGTAAAAAAGGTCGGCTTATCGGCAATAGGCGCGTTCGCAGCAGCCATCATACTTGCTGCGTGCCAAAGCGGCCCGCCGAAAATCAGCATCGAGGGGGCCAAAGCCGAATTGTCTCCCGCGATCATCGGTGAAGCTATGGTAACCATGAACGTCAGGAACGAGGGCGGAGCGGACGTTCTCCGCGGCGTAAAAACCGATATCCCGGGCGCGAAAGTGACGTTCCATGTCATGCAGGGTGAGCGCATGGTTCCTGTGGACACCGTGGAAGTCTCCGCCAAAAGCAATCTGGAATTCAAGATGGGCGGCAGCCACATTATGATCGAAGATATGCCCAAGACGATGAAGAAAGGTTCTCATTTCAATCTCACGCTGGTCTTCCGGAAATCGGGAGAAAAAACCATACCGCTTGTGCTCGAGGGGCCTGTTGCGATGCCGATGAATATGGAACACATGTAGCGTACCCGCGGCGCGCCTTCGCTCCTCAATGTTGCCGTTGTAAGCGTACCGTTGTAACGTATTTGCCTGAGGTGTCAAACCCGTCCGGACAGCGATTCAACCAGGGAAAGACGCGGCAAACAGTAAAGACCTGTTAAGAAGTCCTTGGCAGCGCATTTTACCGGGTGTTTCCAAAAGGACCATCTTCCCGGCATTCTCCATCGCTGCTTCCGCAATACTCCCAAAGTATTCAATAGTAATTGTCAATCACCTTCGGCCATGTTCGATCGGGTGTATACTATATACTAGTTAAATACCAGTTAAGGGCGATGCTATGGAGATTGTTCTCAAGCTGATGCTGGCCTGTCTTATCTGCATCGGAGTGGTTTTGGCCGTTGTGTACGCGGTAAAGTGGGTGCAGTAAGGCTGCGGTCTGCTTTTCGAAAGGGAGGTGGATATTTATGAAGAGAAACATGGGAATGATTGATCGGTTGCTCAGGGCGGTACTTGCTGTTATTGTCGTTGTTCTGTATTTCGCTGGTCAGCTTACCGGAACAGCGGCCATAATCCTCGGTGTCATTGCCGTGATCTTCCTGGCGACCAGCAGCGTGGGTTTCTGCCCCGCATACGCGCTGCTCGGCATTTCGACGTTGAAAGGCGAGGGGCATGAGAAAGGGCATCATGGCGGGGAGGCGCATAAGGGCGCTCCCTAGGAGGCCGTGAAAGAAGGACCCGCAAAAGCCCACTTCCTGTGAAGCGGGCTTTTGTTTTGAAGAGATGAATCCCGCGACTTACAATCCCCCGGCTCCTGCCGGAGGGGGCTCCACTTCCTCAGGGCTCAAATAAGAGTTATGCAACGCAGGAGCCAGGTTTGAACACCCCATTGCCTTGCCATTGCCGCGTCTGTTTCACCCATTCCGCATTCCGTAATTTTAAACTTGCCGCTTCCGCCGAAATATAGTACGCTTGCCCAGGTCCGGCATCCGCTGCACAGCCGGCATTACCGAGAGGAGGCATTTCATGCAAAAGCAGTCTTACGTCGCCCCATTCATCTTCGGATTAATCCTGGGCATCCTGTGCACGATCTTTCTGCCCAAATACGTGCGGCCCTACCTCCCCGAGTCAATCATGGGAAAAGCGGTTGTCGTCAAGGGGACCGTCATTGCGAAGCAGAAAAAAGAGAACACGCTGCTTCTGACGGTGAATACGTCCCAAGGCGCGCTCCTTGCCACCTTCGACAAGAAGGTTGACGAGACCAATCTTCTGATCAACGAACAAGACACGATTGAATTTACCCTGCCGAAGTACCTGCCCTTCATCGACGACCCGAAAATCATCCGGGTTGTAAAAGAACAGCAGGCGGTTCCCGATCTTGCCGGGCCGTCCGCCGCTCCCGTTGAACCTGCCGGGAAAAGCACAAAGGAAATGAAGCAGCAACAGGGCAAACCGCTTACCGCTGTCCCGGCTTCCAGTAACGTTGCGAACAGGAAACCGAAGGAAGGGCAGGACGCTTTGCCTGCAAAGAAAAAGGCGACAGCACAATGAACAGGTGTCTGTGTCTGCCCGCTGCCGGGCATCCCCGGCAATCAGGTTGCCGTTTTTTCAGCAAAAGGTGAACTATGAATATGATTAAACCAGTCGTACTTTTTGCCCTTGCAGTTTCACTGACAGCGATCGCATCAACGGTCTATGCCGATGATCAAGATATGTCAGATATGCCGGCAAACTCGAGTTACGTCGTGTTAAAGGGAGGGCAGTATTCCCCGAGCGGGAAGTACGACATCAGTAATTTTAATGGAAACACAACCTCTCAGCTGGATACGAAGACCGGGTTCAGCGGTGAGATCGCGCTTGGCCAATACTCCAACCCCGACCTGGCCCTTGAACTCGGCATCGGATATTTTGAGAGCAAAGGGTCCCCGGCTTCCGAACCGGGCAGCACCAGGCTTAAGGCGGTTCCGATCGTCGTAACGGCAAAGGGTTTTTCGCAGCTGGGACGTTTAAAAACGTACATCGAGTTCGGGGTCGGCGCGTATCTTACGGAACTGGAGGCGAGCGGGAACCTCGGCAGCTTCTCGAGCAGGACAAAAACGACCTACGGCCTCCACGCGGGCGCCGGTTTCAATATAGATATTTCGGATAAAATATTCGTCGGCCTTGAAGGCAGGTATCTGTGGGCCAGAGCGGTCTACAGCGGGCAGTCGATCAAATTGGACGGGTTGATGACGACCATCGACCTGGGATACCGGTATTGAACCCGTGAAACACACGGGACAACTTCAGGGAATTCGCACGTGAAGCGTCTCCGCATCGACTCATCGTCACTCCGTCCGTTTCACCTCATTGACGCAGAAAAAAAGGACCTCCTGTCCCTGGAGGTCCTGTCAAGGAAAAAGCGTATGTGCCTTCCTATCTTCCGTAATACGAGATCAAAGAAGCTTTCGCGATGACGTGGGCGTTCAGCATGAAGCCCACGAGCGCAGCGTTGGCCTTTTCATCCAGCCCGAGCTTCGGCACATCGAGGGCGAAAAGTGTGAAGGTGTAGCGATGCGGCTTGTCTCCCTGGGGAGGGCAGGCGCCGCCGAACCCCGTCTTCCCGTAGTCTGTCACGCTCTGCACGCTGCCTTTGGGCGCCAGGTTCTTCTGCACGTTCCCGGCGTCGGTCACGAGCTCTGTCGCGTTTGCCGGGATATTGAAGATCACCCAATGCCACCAGCCGCTTCCTGTGGGCGCATCGGGATCATAGACGGTGAGTGCGAAGCTCTTTGTGTTCTTCGGTGCGTTCACCCATTTGAGCTGCGGCGAGATGTTCTTTCCCGAACACCCGAAACCCGAGTATACCTGGTCGATGGTCAGCTGCCCGCCTATTTGATCGCTTTTCAAGGTGAACTCCCCGGCGCCGGCGATCGTGGCGCACACAAACAATGCAAGTCCTGCTGTTAAAAACATCTTCTTCATGGTGAATCTCCTTTCGTAGGGTGTTGATCAAGATCACGCTTGCATACCAATGTCTATAAGGCAATAAAACGATTATACCACAGGCCGGACGAACAGGAAGAGGATGTGGGGAACATTTTAGAACTGCGGATTGCGACCTCTTTTTATTCTGCAAAAAGTCCTTTGTCGAAAGCACCCTGACGTGGCCATGCAGCCTGATCGAGAGAAATTTTTTATCTCCCGTGATGACAACCCGCGCGCAGCCGCAGCGCACTCAAGGAATTTATTGTCATCAGCTTCCGGTGTAGTGGCTTTTTTCGGCCGGATCGTACATGTCCGAATAGGCTGGGACGGTTCCAGAATACCGGTTTGCGTTGTGTGGGAAAATGCGAGTTTCGGATAAGAAATACCGACGATCAGTTTTTTGAACGTTGCTTCGGAAAGACAGTTGCGTATTTTGCGCTGTTCAAGCAATTCCATTATCCAAGGCGGTTTTCCTTCCCACCCAAAGGCAGAAATGAAACGTTTGTGTCGATAACTACTTTTGGGACCGTGCACATCACACCGGCTCTTCAGCAACCAAGGAATCCAGTTTTTTGCCCTCCGCGGTCTTCGAGGCTTCCTGGTAGAGCGTCCTTGCTGTTGGCGGACGAAAGAGTTCCCGTTCGATAAGGCTGTCCATGATGAGGAACATGCTTTAAATTACAACGTAAGACTTACAATAGCGTCTCGCTTCGTGGCCCGCCGTATTTGATGGTTCCGTTAAATGGAACAGGTTTTTGTGACGGTTTTCCTTTTCACTATTAGCATTCGATTTCATCTTATCCCAAACAATCAATGGTTTGTTCTCGAAGTGTCCCCGGTTCTCTCCAGGCGCAATAATTGCGTTACTCCTGTCCGATGAAGTCTGTTCTCAAATTATTTTTCATTTCTAACGTCGTCCAAGAAGTAACCCTATCGACAATCAGGAGGAATTGTCAAGGGGCCAGGAACAGAATGAGGTCAAGTGAACAACGTTGATCTTATAGGTAAGGAGGAGCTCACCATGAAACATCCAGCAAGCCAGCCAGTAGTTCGAAAGCACAGGTTTACGCAGCTGACAGCAAAACTCGCCGTCATGGTCTTGTTCGGCGCGTTTCTGTTAGCGGTTCCGTTCCACGCAGCATTGGCCCAAACCGCGCCAACACTCGGTTCTGGGGAAAGCTTCGGGGTCCTGGGCGGCACGGCAGTGACGTGTACCGATTCCACCATCGTCGGAGACGTGGGTGTCTCCCCCGGCGTAGCGGTCACACAGACCAACTGCACGGTCATCGGGACAATTCACACGAACGACCCTGCCGCCATTGCGGCTAACGCCGACTTCTTCACCGCGTACAACAATCTCGCAAACTACTATGCGTGCACCGGCGTACTGGATACTGTCTACACGGGCGCAACGGTCACGCTCACACCCGGGGTCTATTGCAACGACGCGGACGTGACGTTCACGGACTCCAAGTTGACGCTCGACGCCCAGGGCAACGCGAATGCCGTATGGATATTCAAGATCGGGACACTCGGGACCGGCGCCCTCACGGGTACCAACCTGTCGGTGGTCATGGCCAACAACGGGCAGCCGTGTAACGTGTATTGGTGGGTTGCGGAAGCCGCGACCATGTCGACTTCGAGCTTCAAAGGGAATGTTCTCGCGGGTGCCGCCACTACTGTCACTGGTGGAAGCTTCATGGGAAGAGACTTTGCGAAAGCCGCGGTCACGTTGACGGGCGCCGACATTGTCAGCTGCAGCAACATCGTACCGCCGCCGGTCCCACCGATAGACTACTGCAAGGACTACTGTAAGGATCATGACAAGGACCAGTGCAAGGACCACGACAAAGATCACGACAAAGATCACGATAAGGATCATAAGGACCACAAGGACGATAAGGACAATAAGGATCACGATGGCCGGTGATAAATAGAACATCTACTCCGAATGTATGATCAATACAGGGAGAACATGAGGAAACATCAGGTCCCCTGAGACGCATTCTCCGGGGCCTTTTTTGCCCATTGTAAACGGGGAAAAGGCGTTGGTTTGCCCTACCAAGGACGCAACTCAGTGCGGGGGGGGGGGGCA
>DAIDTZ010000319.1 GCA_027456925.1 Nitrospirota bacterium | reverse complement strand
AACTTGTTGTTATAAAATGATAAATAAACCAAAATATAAATATAACTTTTCGATTTGAACTCAATTTATATAACATTGTTATTTACCGTGCGTTATGCCGACCAAGCTTTCGGAATTCGCGCACACCCGTGCCCCGACCATATCGGAAAGCAGCGGCATTGTGCCGAGCATACCGCCGCCGTAGTACTATGCCTTTGCAGGTGTACGCGCCTGTTTTCCTGACACCGAAACCTGCGTTTTCGCTCGCGAGGGGAGCTGACGCAGGCCGCAGCTTGCGGCTACAATAACAAAAAAAACGGCGGAGCATGCATCGCTCCGTCGTCGTTATTACCCGCTCGGCATCAGGTGTCTACGCCAGATCTGCAGGCGAGAACACCACATCGTCCCGGAAGGCTTTGATGAGGTACACGGCCTTCATCAGTTCTTCATCCTTCACGTTCACCAGCGCCGCGTTTAAGCCCGCCCCTGCAAGGTAGCAAAGATAGGCTGAAGCAACCGATGTTTTCAGTTTCTTCGGCAGGCCGGTGGTAATGTTCGAGAGCCAGATCACCGTATTGAGCGGCGGATCGACCATTTCGTTCAAAACGATGATGCTTTCGTGGGCGTTCAAGAGGTGCTCCTGGCCCTGGCCCCTGCCGATGTGCACGACCGACGGGTCGGCGAAGAGACGCTCGTTCGGGACGTCCGCCGCGTTCGCCTTCTCGATCAGGTCCTCGAGGATCAGGAGCTTGGCCTCGAGCGTCGCGGGAACGGTCCCCTTGAGCGCGCGGATGATGAGGTTGGATTTTGTCTCCCGCACCAGGGAAAGCAGCTCCTCGAAATTCTTTTCGTCGGCGGAAAGGTAATTGATGATCGGCGGCTCTTCGCAGAGCGCCACGGCTTTTTTGAGCGCAGCCGTATTCCGCGAATCCAGGCAGAGGGGAAGGCCGGCGCCTTTCTGGACCGCCTCTGCTGCAAAGGCAAGGAGGTCCTCGTCGCCCGACCCGTCCGCGGAGACCTGCACGTTGACCAGGTCCGCGCCTTTTGCCGTGAGCTCCTTTGCCATGGCTTCGATTGCCTTCCGGTCTTTTTTCTTCAGGGCCCCCATATAGCCTGCATTTCGAATGTTCAGGTTTTCCGCGATTACGAGCATGACGTCCTCCTCCATAAGATGAAAATGATCTTGATTGAATCCCGCGACTTGCAATCCCCCGGCTCCTGCCGGAGGGGGCTCCACTTGAGTATAGCATACATTCAAGGCGGACTTCTTTTCTCCTGCGGCCAGCTCTTGACAAAATCCTGCTATCGATTATAGTTGAACCATGCTGACCGAAAAACTGGGCCTGCAGCACAAGGATGTCCTGACGCCCCTGCTGAAGGAGGCGCAGGCAGGACTCTCGGAATACACCTTTGCCAACCTCTATTTGTTCCGGGGCAACCACGATTACGAAGTCATCAAGGACCGGATCATTTTTATTAAAGGGAAATCCTACGACCATCAAACGTATCTCATGCCGACCGTCGATTTGCGCACCGTGGAGACGGGCCTGCTCAAAGAGCTCCTGAAATCCGTCGACTTTCTCTTCCCGATCCCCGAGCCGTGGCTCACGGCATTTCCTTCCGATCAATTCGAGATCGCCTTCAACGAGGGAGACGCGGACTATGTGTTCACGGTGGAGAAAATGAGCACCTATAAAGGAAGGAACCTGCACAAGAAAAGGAACCTGCTGGCCCAGTTCCTGAGGCTGTACACGCACGACGCATTGCCGCTCACCCAGGAGCGGCTTGATCAGGCGCGCTTTATTCTCGACGACTGGCAGGCGGCCTCCGGGATGAATGCAGCGGATACGGATTACGCCGCCTGCCGCGAGGCGCTCGACCGATACGACGAACTGGTCCTCTGCGGCGGCATCTATTACGCGGAAGGCGAGCCCGCGGGGTTCGTGCTCGGCGAGGAGGTAAGCGACGAGACCTTTGTGCTGCACTTCGCCAAGGCGCGCACCAGGTTCAAGGGCATCTACCAGTTCATGTTCAACAATTTCGCGAAGATCCTTCCGCCGAAGTACAAGTACCTGAACCTGGAACAGGACCTCGACAGGGAGAACCTGCGCGTGTTCAAGGCGTCCTATGTGCCCGATGTGATGATGCGGAAAGCCCGGGTCCGGTTGAAGTGAGACGCCGGAAAAAACTATTGCGTATGCGGAGCCACGCGATATATAATCTTAGCGAGTACTTCGGGATTGATAAAGAAAAGCCAAAATCAAAGGGCGTCTCTCGCAGAGCACGCAAAGGACGCAAAGGAAAGCCTTAAATGTCCTGGTTTTAAACCAAAATGATTGGCTTTCTTTGCGAGCTTTGCGCCTTTGCGAGAGCATTTTTTGCTTTTGGTTTAACTCAAAAACTTGACTCGAAATTCAAGATGATATGAGGTAAAGTATCTTTAAGAACGGCAGGTGTTTGCGTAAAGCCCCTCCGCTCCGTTTCAGACAGCGTAAGATGCGGGACGAAGAAAGAACGCAAAGAAAGTAAAATTTACAGCATGGAGCGAGTCGGGTTTGTCTACGATGAAGTCTGTCTTCGCCATGAGCCGCCCCTATGGCACCCTGATTCCCCGGACCGGCTCATCAACATCATTGTCACGCTCAAGGCCTCCGGCCTCTGGCCGAAGCTGGTTTCCCTGGCGCCGCGGAGCGCTACGGAAGCCGACATTGCGCGCGTCCACAGCAGCGGGTATTTCGAAAAAATAAAGACCTTCGGAGCAGGGGAACTCGATCCGGACACCTATCTCTCGGAAGACAGTTTTGAAGCGGCGCTCCATGCCGCGGGCGCGGTCCTGGAAGCGATCGACCAATGCAGAAGCAAGGCGATCAACCGCGCCTTCTGCGCGGTCCGGCCCCCGGGACACCATGCCGAAGCAAACCAGGGCATGGGGTTCTGCATCTTCAACAATGTCGCGCTCGGCGCAAAGTATGCCCAGGCCATCGGTTTCGAGCGCGTTTTCATCATCGATTTCGACGCCCACCACGGCAACGGCACGCAGCACCTCTTCGAAGAGGACGACAGCGTATTCTATTTCAGCACGCACCAGCATCCCTACTATCCCGATACGGGCAAGGACATGGAACGCGGCACCGGCAAAGGCCTGGGGTTCACCTACAATGTCCCGATCCTCGCCGGCTCGGGAAACAAGGATTATTTGTACGTGTACCAGGACATCCTTCCCTGCCTGGTCCATCGTTTCAAGCCGGACCTCGTTCTCGTGTCCGCGGGCTACGACATCCACGTGAACGCCCCTCATGCGAACATCCGGGTATCGGACGAGGGAATTCACGGCATCGTCCGGGGCATCCTGCATGCCTGCGCCGCCTGTCCCGTTGTGTTCGCGCTCGAAGGCGGATACGACCTGCCGTCGCTCTGCGATTCGGTGAAGATCACGATCGAGGAAATGTTGAAGGGATAGCAGGAATCATACAGTAAAACCATTTTCGCGCAAAGCCGCAAAGACGCAGAGAAAGGCAAAGCAAAGGGATAAGAAAGCGGTTCCTCACACGGAGCCACGAAGCCACAGAGAACGTCTATTAATCTTCAGGTGCCTTTCTTCGTGTCTCCGTGTCTTCGTGTGAAAATTGAATTTACGCCTTACGGTTTTGTAGCCGCAGGCTTCAGCCTGCGCAAATTGCTTCTCCAACAGCCGGTGCAGGCACACATGACCATGCGCTTCAGCAGACTGAAAAACCAACTCATCGCAAAAATCATCACGCGCTTCCCCTCGTTGTCGGAACGATTCACGGCTTCCTACGAGCCGTGGAAATCCGTTGACATTCCCTGGACAGAAGTGACGAAACCGCTTGCTCAATGCAAAGTTGCGATCGTGACCACGGCGGGCGTTCATCACCGGGACCAGGAACCCTTCGACATGAAGGACCCGGACGGCGATCCGTCCTACAGAACGATCGATCTGAGGAAACCGCTCTCGAGTCTCATGATCACCCACGACTACTACGATCATGCCGATGCCGATAGAGACATCAACATCGTTTTTCCCGTGGAACGCCTGAAGGAATTCGAACAAGAGGGGCTCATCGGACATGTTGCCGAGCTGCATTACGGTTTCATGGGCCATATCACCGGCAGGCATATTCCGACGCTGATCAACACGACCGGCCGCGACGTCGCACTGCGCCTGAAAAAGGACAAGGTCGATATCGTTCTCCTGACGCCCGGCTGAGGCATCTGCAATCAATCCGTGGGATTGATACAGCGGGAAATAGAGAAGGAGGGCATCCCGACGATCGGCGTATCGATCGTGCGCGAATACTCGGAGAAGGTCAAGCCGCCGAGGACGGTTTTTCTGAGGTGGCCCTTTGGTCATCCCTTCGGCCTGCCGTTTAACGTTGCCCAGCAGCGGGTGGTTCTGGCGGAAGCATTCCGGGCGTTGCTTACCATAAAGGAGCCGGGTGTGATCATCGATCTGCCGTACCGGTGGAGAAGGGAAACCTACGATGATAAAGATATCCGCGCCATTCTCGCGCAAGGCCGGAAGTGAACCCCGGTCTTCTTCCCCGCCTTTTTTATTGACACGCCGCCGTCCTAGGTGTACAAAGAGCCTACCATTTTCCCTGAGGGTGTGAAAAAATCTATGGCAGAACCGAATAAAATCATCTACTCCATGGTCGGCGTGGGCAAGTTTTACGACAAAAAGCCGGTCCTAAAGGACATTTACCTTTCCTACTTCTACGGCGCCAAGATCGGCGTGCTGGGTTTGAACGGCTCGGGCAAGAGCTCGCTGCTCCGGATCATGGCGGGTCAGGACAAGGAGTTCGTCGGCGAGGTCGTGGTTTCTTCCGGCTACACCATCGGGATTCTCGAACAGGAACCGAAGCTCGATCCGGACAAGACGGTGCGTCAGTGCGTGGAAGAGGGCGTGCAGCAGACCGTTGACCTTTTGCATGAGTACAACAAGATCAACGAAAGCTTCGCCAATCCCATGTCCGACGACGAGATGCAGAAGCTGATCGAGCGTCAGGGCGCGGTGCAGGAGAAGCTCGATCACGCTAACGCCTGGGAACTGGACAGCAGGCTCGACATGGCAATGGACGCCCTGCGCTGCCCGGCGGGGGATACGAAGGTCGCGGTCCTTTCGGGCGGAGAAAAACGCCGGGTGGCGCTCTGCAGGCTGCTGCTGCAGAAGCCCGACATCCTGCTGCTTGACGAGCCCACGAACCATCTCGATGCCGAGTCCGTTGCCTGGCTGGAGCATCATCTCCAGCGATACGAGGGGACGGTGATCGCCGTGACCCATGACCGGTACTTCCTCGACAACGTGGCCGGCTGGATCCTCGAACTCGACCGCGGCCAGGGCATACCGTGGAAAGGCAACTATTCCTCCTGGCTTGCGCAGAAGGGCGAACGTCTGAAGCTGGAAGAGAAGACCGAGAGCGAGCGCCAGAAAACGCTCGCCCGCGAGCTTGAGTGGATCAGGATGTCTCCGAAGGGCAGGCATGCGAAATCAAAGGCGCGCATCAGCTCCTACGAAGAAATGCTCCGCCAGCAGACCGAGGCGCGCGGCAAGGAACTGGAGATCTATATTCCGCCGGGACCGCGGCTCGGCAAGGTGGTGATCGAGGCCGAGAACGTGACCAAGGCCTACGGCGACAATATCCTTGTGGAGAACATGTCCTTCATGCTTCCGCCGGGCGGCATCGTCGGCGTGATCGGGCCGAACGGCGCGGGCAAGACCACGCTGTTCCGCATGATCACGGGCCAGGACAAGCCCGATAAAGGCACGATCAGGATCGGCGAGACCGTGAAGCTGGGCTACGTCGACCAGAGCCGCGACGTTCTCGACCCGAACAAAACCATCTGGGAAGTGATCACCGGCGGCCAGGATCAGGTCCAGCTCGGCAAACTCCTGATGAATTCACGCGCCTACGTGTCGCGGTTCAACTTCGGGGGAACGGACCAGCAGAAGAAGGTCGGCGTGCTCTCGGGCGGCGAACGGAACCGCGTGCATCTGGCGCGGATCCTGAAGGAAGAAGCGAACGTACTGCTCCTGGACGAGCCCACGAACGACATCGACGTGAATACCATGCGGGCGCTCGAAGAAGGGCTCGAGAACTTTGCGGGCTGCGCGGTCGTCATCAGCCACGACCGCTGGTTCCTCGACAGGATCACGACGCATATGCTAGCTTTTGAAGGCGACAGCAAGGTGGTTTTCTTCGACGGGAACTATTCGGAGTACGAAGAGGACCGGAAGAAGCGGCTCGGGGCCGACGCTGATCAGCCGCACCGGATCAAGTACCGCCATCTGACAAGACAATAAGGACTGCGTGTTGAGGGCTGGGACCGGGTATTGCATCACTCATACCCCAGCCCTCAATCCGCCATATCACCCAACGCTTTCGCCCTCGTTTTTTCCAGCCTTCTCTTCCTTCAATACCGGAATATCCAGACAACGCCTCTCCTCGTTCCACCGCGATTCCGTCCCGAGCTTCTCGCAGAGCCGCTGCATCCGGTCGGCAATGACGACTGCCTCCCGGGGGCCCGCGAGCCGCATCTGCATGTGGCTCACCACCGTGGGATAGAGCGTGAGACCGGTGATGCGGCTGCCCTCGGTCCTGACGACGAAGATGAAGGATTCGTCGTTCCGCTCTATCTCATCGACGGCATAATCGTTCACGAAATCTCCGGTGCCGTACAGGATCGGCCGCTCGCGGTAGATCTCGATGCCGCGAAAAACGTGGCAGGAGTGGCCGAACACGATGTCGGCCCCGCTGTCCACAAGCAGGCGCGCGAAGGGGACGTGGCCGGGCTCGGGCTGGTATCCCCAGTTTCCGCCCCAGTGCGCTGAGACGATAACGATGTCTGCCTGCTCTTTCGTCTTCCTGACCAAATCGAACAGACGGCGGGATCGCTCGTCATTCCGATCCACGGGAACGTGGTAGACGCCTGGATCCCGGTCCGTCGCCTCCCATTCCGGTTCACTGTCCGTAAAGGCAATGAAACCGACGGTGAGGCCGCCTGCCTGAATGAGGGCCGGTTGAGAGGCCTGCCTGAAGTCGGCCCCGGCGCCGGTGTGGCTGATCTCGGCCCTGTCCAGGTGCCTTGCCGTCTCGATCAAGGCCTCATACTCGTAGTCAAGAGCATGGTTGTTGGCAAGGGAAACCACATTAAAGCCGGGAGACTTCAACGACTCGATGTTTTTTGCGTCGGACCGGAAGTGAAAGGTTTTCTGCGTGAGACTCCATGGCGCTCCCCGATCGGAAAGCACGCACTCGAGATTGCAGATGCGCAAATCGCTTTCCCTGAAGACCGGAAGCGTGTTTCCCCAGGGATAGGCCGGCGGCATGCTCTTCAGTGTCTCGTTTACGAGTCGGCCGAGCATGACGTCGCCGACGAAAAGCAGCTTCATGAGGAACGCTCCATCCCGCGCCGCACCGGCAAGAGACTTTCTTTTCAGCAGGCCCTTTGGCTGCGATGCGAAGCACCGTGAATACTTTTTTATGATATCTTCCCGCTGTGCCGGAAGCGCGAACAGGCAGTACGCATACGAACATACCGCTTTCTTAGAATGTAGTTCCTGCGACAGGGGTTGTCAAGGCAGGCGCAAAAATGCGTACTGTTCAGTCGGCAGGCAGCGCCAAAGCACGAACAGGAAAAAAGTTACCGAGCCCGGGTTCTCCCGCATCTTTTGCATTGACTTTGCCCTGCCTTACAGTGTAAAAAAGACGGTGCGGATTTCCAGGACGTCCGGCTGGCTGGGGAAGCCTGCAATGGAGCTCAGGGGAAAGGGGAGGAGAATGTAGGAATTCAAGGGAGTAGCAATCGTACGCGAGGCAAATATTTATTTTGAGGGCAAAGTGACGAGCAGGACCGTCTTGTTCGCCGACGGGTCCAGGAAGACCCTCGGGGTGATGCTGCCGGGAGAGTTCGAATTCGGCACTGCCGACAAGGAGCTTATGGAGATATTGTCCGGCGAGCTCGATGTGCTCCTGCCCGGGGAAAGCGCCTGGAAAGCCATCAAGGGCGGTCAATCGTTCGAGGTGGCGCCGAACGCGAAATTCAAATTGAAAGTAAAAAAGGTGACCGACTACTGCTGTTCGTTCATCAAGGGATGAATCCCGCGACCTGCAATCCCCCGGCTCCTGCCGGAGGGGGCTCCACTACGATATTCTGCAAGGAGAATGAAGGAAGGGCCGCATTGCTGGGTTGCAGACCCCATGCCGAACTTCGGGCCCTGAAATATCACAAGGAGGATGCATGAAAAAGCTGATGAGCATCATGACCGTACTGGTGTTCGTTTTGAACGTATACGGATGCCAGCAGAAGAAGGAAGAAAAAAGCCAGCTGGCGTATACGCCGCCCGCCGTGCCGTCGACGCTCGAGATCAACCAGTTCGAGCAGGCCGCCAAGATGTCGCCCAAGAGCAAGGAGGCCTGGATCAACCTCGGCAACGCCTTGATGGACGCGCAGCGGTACGGTGAGGCCGTCGAGGCCTACCAGAAGGCGCTCGTCCTTGACCCGAAGAACGTGAGCGTGCGCGTGGATATGGGGACCTGCTACCGCGGGACGGGCAAGTTCGACAAGGCGGTCGAAGAGTACCGGAAAGCGCTCAAGATCGACCCGAACTTCCCGAACGGGCACCGCAATCTTGCCGTGGTCCTCTCGAGTGATCTGCACCGGAATAAAGAGGCTGTCAAGGAGTTCCAGAAATATCTTGAACTCAAGCCCGCCGCGCCCGATGCCGATGCGATCAGGCAGACGATCCAGCAACTCTCTGCAGTGAAGTAACGAAGACCATGGAAAAAGCCCCGGATCGTGAGATCCGGGGCTTTTTTGTGTGCTTGTTTCTACAGCTTCTCACCCCGTCTTACCCGCCGCCAACCGATGCCGCAGGCGCGGTCAAAGTCGCCTTCAGTTTAAAACGGAGGAGGAAGCGGTTAAATCTGTTCCCGGTTCAAGCACCCTGAAAAAAGAACCTTGCGCTTGCCGATTGTCCCGGCAGTTATGATATCTGCGCCAGCTCGTTCAGCTGCTGGTCGAACTCCCGGGATTTTGCGTCATGCTCCTCGGTCTTCTCTTCAAGCTCGGCAAAAAGTTTTTCGATCCCGGCTTTTGCTTCGTTCACCGACTGTGAAAGCTGCTTTATGGTCAGGGCCTTGCCGGCGACCGATGCTTCGAGCAGAGCCTGCGTATCCTGCTCCACGCTTTGCTCAAGTTTCGTGATCTCTTCTTCAATTGCCGCGATCCTGGCCTTGAGCGAGCTTAAGACCTTGGACTTGTCCGATATGATGGCAGCGCGCTGTTTCTTCGAGTCCTTCCGGTTCACGTTCGTGTCCGCTGCCTGCTTCTTGCCTTTCTTTACGCGCACGCCGCCTTCATCGCTCCATCCGACGCGCTCGAGGAAGTCAAGGTAGGTCCCGTCAAAGACCGTGATCGTGTCGTTGTCGTACACAATAAGCTTTGTTGCAAGAGCCTCGAGCATCAGTTCGCTGTGAGTCACGATGATCACCGCGCCGTCAAAGACCTCGATCGCTTCGATCAAAGAATCGATGGATTCCATGTCAAGATGGTTCGTGGGTTAGTCGAGCATGAGCAGGTTCGCCGGCGATACGAGCAGTTTGCCCAGGAGCACGCGGCTCTTCTCCCCGCCCGACAGCACGCTTACTTTCTTGAGCGCGTTGTCGCCTTCGAACATCATGAGCCCGCAGATCGCGCGCGATTCTCCCTGTGCATTGTCCGGGTGCGCATCCATGATCTCCTGGAGCGCGGTCTTTTCCGGCCGCAAACGGTTGATGTTGGTCTGGCCGAAATAGGCGATCTTCGTGTTCGGGTGGAGCCTCACCTCGCCGCCCGTCGGCGCCATTTCTTTTGCGAGCAGGTTCAGGAGCGTGGTCTTTCCCTTGCCGTTCTTGCCGATGACCGCGATCCGGTCCTTTTTGCCGACCCCGAAGGACAGCCCGTCGATCAGCTTCGGCCCGTCCTTGGAAAATCCGAAGGACAGCTCTTCCACGCTCATGAGCCATTTGGCTTCGAAGGGCGCGGACCGGAACTTGAAATCGAGGGACCTGATCTCTTCGAGCTTGTCGAGCTTCTCGTGCCGGGCAAGCGCCTTGACGCGCGACTGGACCGCGCTGGCCTTGGTGGCCTGGGCCCGGAAGCGGTTGATGAACTGTTCCACTTCCTTGCGTTTTTTATCGTCGTTCTGGCGAGTTTTTTCGTAGATTTCTTCTTCCAAAAGGATCTGGTCATAGAGCTTCGACGTGCTGCCGGCAACCTTCCGCATTTTGCAGCGATGGATGATCATGGTATGGGTGGTGACGCTGTCCATGAATTCGCGGTCGTGCGTGATGATGATCATCTCGTTCCGCCAGGCGCGCAAAAACTGGGTGAGCCAGCGCACCGACACGATGTCGAGGTAGTTCGTGGGCTCGTCCAGGAGCAGCAGGTTCGGCTCCGACACGAGCACCTTGGCGAGGTTCAGGCGCACCTGGTACCCGCCGGACAGCGACGAGGGATGACGGTCGAAGTCGGCGTTTATAAACCCGAGCCCGTGCAGGATGGCCTCGGCCTTGTAGGTCTCGTCGATGTGATCTTCGTTCGGCGGCAGGGCAAGGCACGCCTCCTTGATCACCGTGTCCTCGGTGAAATGAATGTGCTGGGAGAGATGGCCGATGGTGTATCCCGAAGGCGTCGTAATCGTTCCGGCGTCCTGGTGCTCTTCGCCCAGGATCATGCGGAAGAGCGTGGATTTGCCGTGGCCGTTCCGGCCCACGAGCCCCACGCGCTCGCGGGGGTTCACCGTGAAGCCGACGCCGTCAAAAAGCGTCTGCTTGCCGTAGGATTTTTCGATGTTCGTGACCTGAAGCATGTTTTACCCTTTTTCATTGATAAGAGGATTTAAACACAACTTCATATAATAACGCAGCAGGGGAGTTATGGCAAATGGTTTTTCACGGAAGGGGCGGGCTTGTGCCGGACAATAGGGTTTTTGCGCCCCTACGCTGAGAGGGAAAATCGTGCTGTGTCGCGGATACTGCCTCAGGTCTGCTGCAGGAACTCCATTGCCCGTTTTTCCGACCAGTAACTCTTCTCTTTATTGAATTCGATAAAGCCGACATGACCGCCCGAGGAGGGCATTTCGAGGTAGACCTGCTCGTGCTGTGACGTCTCCTGGACCGGATAACAGCCATCTGCGAGAAACGGATCGTCAAGGGCATTCACGATCAACGTGGGAATGTTGATGCGCGAAATGAATGGGCCGGAGCTGCAGGTGCGCCAGTAATCCTCGGCGTCTTTAAAGCCGTGAATCGGCGCGGTATACCGGTCGTCGAACTCCTTGAAAGTCCGGATCTGATAATACCGGTCGTCGTTGATTTCGCCGGGCAGCAGTTCCATCTTTGCTTTGATCTTTCCATGGAGCGTTACCAGGAAATCCATCATATAAAATCTGTTCTTCGGTTTCGCCAGTTCTAAGGCGCTTGCGCGCAGATCGCAGGGCACGGAAAAAACAACGGCTTTTTTTACCCGGACGTCGATGGCATCTGCATTCCGGCCCAAGTAGAGCAGGGAAAGATTTCCGCCGAGACTGAAGCCGATCAACGCAATTGTTTGATAGATGCCGGTTTTGAGCGCATGCTGCACAACACAATCCAGATCATCTATGGAACCGTTGTGGTACATGCGCAGCCTGCGATTGGTCTCGCCGGAGCATCCCCGGTAATTCCAGGCCAGGGCATCCCACCCGTTTCGATTCAGCATCCTCGCCATCCCGACCACATACTGTCGATGGGAATTACCTTCGAGGCCGTGTGAAATGATCGCCACTTTCGTGCCGCCTGCTTTTGACCAGTCAAGATCGAGAAAGTCATTGTCGGGAGTGTCGATGCGCTCCCGTTGATAAAAATTACTTTTTAGTCTGCGTATCAGAGAAGGCGCAATGGTCAGCACGTGACCGTTGCGGAACAGGAAAGGCGCTTTGTACGTTGAGGTATCAATGAGTGGCATAGTGCTCCGTGACGCTCAAACATATCCGGCGCATCAAGAGTGGTTCGTCATTGCCGGATCTTCATGCTGCTTCTGTTAAGCTTATGTTTATCATGATAATTGTTGTTTTGTGATTCTACATGCAACAAACAGTGCGCTGCTCGTCGATAACCAGCATATGGTAACACAACCCGCACAATGAAGCAAAATGAAATCAAGGCCTCTTCATTTCGGAGAGTTGAAGCGGTCCTTTCCCAGTTGCAGTTGCGCTGCCTCTGAACTTCGACTATACTATTAATTAATAGGGTTTTTACTACTGGAT
>DAIDTZ010000318.1 GCA_027456925.1 Nitrospirota bacterium | reverse complement strand
CGCAAAACAGCGCTCTCGATGGCGAAAACGTTGATGGCAATGTCGGCTGCGGCCAGAAGGAGCTCCTGCTCATTCTTGAGGGACATCAGATATTTTTGAACGCTGCTACCCGCGATCACCAGAAAAACCTTCTTCAGGCTGGAGAGGAGGGCTTTCTCGGCGGCAAACGGCACGGCATCATCGAGCTCGTCGACAGAGGGCGACATGAGCGACTCGATGGCCTTCGTCGCTTCGCGCTGGAGAGGAAGCTCACCCTTCATCGCGCGGGCAAGTATGGTGCCGGGGATGAGAAGACGGTTGATTTCGTTCGTTCCCTCGAAGATCCGGTTGATCCTCTCGTCACGGTAGGCCCCCTCGGCCGGGTACTCCTGGATGAATCCGTAGCCGCCGTGAATCTGCAGGACCTCGTCTACCACCTCGGCAAGGACCTCGCTGCAGAACACCTTCGCGATGGCGCATTCGACCGCGTATTCCTCGATGCCTTTCTGATAGACCACGTAATAGTCGGGAGTGTCCTTGGCTATGGTCGCCAGCCTGTTGTCGATCAGGCCGGCAAGACGATAAACGAGCGATTCCGCGGCGAAGATTTCCGCCGTCAGATCGGCGATCTTTTCCCTGATCGCGCCGAAAGTCGCTATGGGCACGCCGAACTGCTTCCTGCTGTTGGCGTACTTGATGCCCTCGGCAAGCGCGTATTTGGCCCCGCCGGTCACCCCCGCGCCGAGCTTGAAGCGCCCGACATTCAGCACGTTGAAGGCGATCTTGTGCCCCTTGCCGATTTGGCCGAGAACATTTTCCACGGGCACCTTCGCGTTCTGAAGGATGATTTGCGTCGTGGACGATCCCCTGATCCCGAGCTTGTTCTCCTCCGGTCCGACTGTCAGCCCCTCGGTGGTCCTTTCCACGAGGAACGCCGTAAAATGCTCCTTGTCGATCTTCGCAAAGATCGTGTAGAGGTTGGCAATGCTCCCGTTCGTGATGAACTGCTTGGTCCCGTTCAGGACATAGTATTTTTTGTCGGGGGAAAGCGTTGCCGTTGCCTTCGCTCCGAGGGCATCGCTTCCCGAGTCCGGCTCGGTCAGGCAGTACGCGGCGATCCATTCTCCGCTCATGAGTTTTCCCAGATATCTTTCCTTCTGTTGTTTTGTGCCATAGTAGATGAGCGGCAGCGTACCGATCCCCGTATGCGCCGAATAGACGACGGCAAAAGACGCTTCGCCGGAAAGTTTTTCCGCGGCCAGCATGCTCGTCGCCTTGTCCAGCTCGCGCCCGCCGTACTCCTCGGGCGCATCGATCATGAGGAGCCCCAGTTCGCCGCACTTGCGCATGAGTTCGACCACCAGTTTGAAGTCGTGGTTCTCGATCTCCTTTTTATGCGGCAAGACCTCGTTTTTCACGAACTGTTCGGTTGTCTCTCCGATCTGTTTCTGCTCGTCCGTGAAGTCCTCCGGCGTGAAAACATCGTCCTTCGTCACCTCGGTGATCAGGTACTCAGCTCCTTTGAATAGTTTGGCGGCCTTTGCGTCCGATGGTTTTCCAGCCATTTTTCTCTCCTCGTCCGGTAATTTTTTTTCCTTTTGCCTTATAACCACGGATGAACACGGTTAGAAGCAAAAATGGGTTCAGTTCCACATTTATTATCTACTTTGTTGATTATCTGCTTTTTTACCGTGCGTTCGCGAAGCGAACCCGTGGTTCCTTCGACGCATGATCCTACATCTTTTCGAAGATCCCCGCGGCCCCCATGCCCCCGCCGATGCACATGGACACCATGCCGTAACGGGCAGCGCTACGCTGCATCTCGTGAAGCAGCGTGGCGGTCAGTTTTGCACCGGTGCAGCCGAGGGGGTGCCCGAGGGCAATCGCACCGCCGTTTACGTTGGCCAGGCCGGGGTCGATCCCGAGGACCCGGATGCAGGCAAGGGCCTGGGCGGCGAAGGCCTCATTCAGCTCGATCCGGCCGATGTCGGCCAGCTTCAACCCGGCAAGCTTGAGCGCTGCCGGGATCGCCTCGATCGGCCCGATCCCCATGATCTCAGGCGGCACACCCTTGACGGTAAAAGTAACGTAGCGTGCAAGGGGCGATTTCCCCGTCTTTTTCAGGTACTCCTCGGAAACGACGAGCGCCACAGCGGCCCCGTCGGTCATCTGGGATGAGTTGCCCGCGGTCACGCTCCCGTTCATTCGGAAAGCCGGTTTGAGCTTCGCCAGCGTTTCGGGGGTCGTGTCCGCCCGCACGCCGTCGTCAATGGCAACGATTTCTTTTTCTTTTTTCACCTTGCCGTTGACCACGGCCGATCTCTCGGTCTCTACCGGCAGGATCTCCCAGGCAAACTTCCCCACCGTGATGGCTGCTGCCGCCTTACGGTGGCTTTCGGCCGCAAAGAAGTCCTGGTCTTCGCGCGACACGCCGTATTTATCGGCCACCAGCTCGGCGGTAATACCCATGCTGGCGAACGATTCGGGCCACGAGGCAACAAGCCCGGGATTGGCGCTGAATTTGTTTCCCCCCATCGGCACGAGGCTCATGCTCTCGGCGCCGCCGGCGATGATACAGTCGGCAAAACCGACCATGATCCGTTCCGCGGCCATCGAGATCGTCTGCAGACCCGATGAACAATAGCGGTTCACCGTCTGGCCCGGCACCTGGAAGGGAAGGCCTGCCTTCATGGCCGCTACCCGCGCCATGTTCATTCCCTGCTCCCCTTCCGGAAAGGCGCACCCGATGACAACGTCATCCACGCTGAGCGGATCGATCCCCGTCTTCTCCAGCAGCCCTCGGATGGCTGCTGCAGCGAGATCGTCCGGGCGGACATCCCTGAGTTTTCCCTTTTTCGCCTTGCAGCCCGGGGTACGGTATGCGGCCAGGATATATGCGTTTCTCATGGTCACCTCTTTGAAGTACTTGACAAGCCGGAATCAAATTTTTGAGTCAAAAGCAAAAAGCAATTTTCACACGAAGCCACAGAGCCACAAAGAAGAGAAGCTGGTATTTTTTTATATTTCCTCGTGTCTTCGTGCCTTCGTGTGAGCTCGCTTTTGGTTCTCTTTCTTCCTGCCGGCCTGAGGCATTGCCTTTTTAGAACGGTTCATCCCTTGCAGGTTAATTCCTGAGCGGTTTCCCCTTCTTGAGCATGTGCTGGATCCGCTCCAGGGTCTTCTTCTGGCCGCAAAGCCGGAGGAATGCCTCCCGCTCCAGTCCCAGCAGGTACTCCTCGGTGATCAGTGTGCCTGCCGCTACGTCGCCTCCGGTGATAACGTCGGCGATCGTGGAACCCAGGAACTGCTCGTACTCGCTGATATACCTTCCCATCCGCATGTTCCACAGCTGGACCTTGATGCTGGCGGCAATGCTTCTTCCGGGCGCTTTCAAGTTCGTGAGCGGTCTGCCGGGGCGGTAATTGGCGGCCAGCGCCAGCACCTTCTGCTTGGCGTCAAAAATCCGCTTGTCGATATCCATGGTTATGGCGTCGCCATGGCGCAGAAAGCCCATCTGGCGCAGTTCGTCGGCGGAAGCGCTCACGTGGGCCGTTCCGACCAGGGCGAAGTTCTTGAAGATGAACGGCGTGACATCGGTTTCGTTTTCCTCGGCGCATTGGATCGCCCGAAGGGCCATCTCTTTCGTCCCCCCGCCCGCCGGCAGCAGCCCGACCCCGATTTCCACCAGCCC
>DAIDTZ010000317.1 GCA_027456925.1 Nitrospirota bacterium | reverse complement strand
AAAACATCTCAGGGTCAGGTCTATAATGTTTGACTTAGTCTTTTGTCTCTGCTATCATCAGCCCCATGGCTCGTCCTTTACGAATAGAGTACGCCGGCGCTGTCTATCACGTAACCTCCCGTGGCAATGAAAAGAAGCCTGTCTTCAAGAGCGACCAGGACAGGATCAACTTTCTGAATACCCTTCAGCAGGTCAATAAACGCTATAATTGGATCTGCCACGCGTACTGCCTCATGGATAACCATTATCACCTTTTGATCGAAACGCCTGATGGCAACCTGGCGATCGGCATGCGGCAGTTGAATGGGGTGTATACGCAACTATTTAACAAGCTGCATGGCAGGACCGGTCATCTTTTTCAGGGGCGCTACAAATCCATCCTGATCCAAAAGGAAAGTCATTTATTGGAAGTATGCCGATATGTTGTCTTGAATCCAGTCCGCGCAAAAATGGTTGAAAAGCCTGAGGCATGGAAGTGGAGCAGCTACCTGGCTACGGCAGGGCGGGCAGATCGACATCCCTGTCTAACCATTGATTGGGTGCTCGGCCAGTTTGGCAGGAAGAGAGCTAAAGCAGAGCACGAGTACCGACAGTTCGTAAGCTGGGGGATCGGCAAGTCGATCTGGCAGGAAGTGCGGGGCCAGGCGATACTGGGCGAAGAAGCTTTTGCTGACAGACTTGTGGATCATCTGCGGAAGCATCAGGACGTACCGGAGATTCCCAGGAGCCAGCGCTACGCGCACAGGCCAGCCCTGGATAAGATATTTTCCCCGGCCGTTCTGAAAAACAAGGAAAAGCGCAATCTGAAGATTACTGAGGCAGTTGAACAATACGGCTATACCCAGCGGGCAATTGCCGATCATCTCGGGATGCACTTTACCTATATCAGTCAGCTTATGAAAAGATAAAATATAAACATTATAGACCTGACCCTCAAGGTTCTATTCTTCCCTCTTTGTCTTCATTTCCAACCCTCCCTCATCCTCTTATTATAAATATAACACCGTTTCGGAAGCAGGTTTCGTAAGGAACAAACAGGGCCAGGTCTCCGGCCGCGTCACTGCCTTCGGCTCCTGCGGAGGGGGTTCCGCCCGATAACGCCGGGAACGGAAGCGACAAAAATTTTTTATAGAAAAAGGTCAAAAAAGGGTTTACAGAATGCTGCATAAGGGTTTATTATCTGCTTCGGCCGTTTTCGGTCCGGAAAAAGGGAATCTGTCCTTTTGGTTTGACTCAGGCACGCTCGATGGAACGGTACATCTTTTGTAAGTAAGGAAGAGGCCCGCGCAAAGAAACATCGCTCCGCCCTGCGGGCTTCGAGGTAAAACCCATGGCTTTTAAGATCTCCCATAAAATTCCGAAGCTCAAGCACCCTGAAGCCCCCTTCAACCAGGGGCTCGATCCGATGGTCCCGATGCTTCTCGTCGGGGCGGCGGTCGGCTTTATCGGTTCCCTTGCCGTTGAACTCTTCCGCGGGTCGATGTATGCGATCGTACGCTTCTATTCCTCGCAGGAACATCTCGTCGCGGCCGCGCGGGCCTTGCCCATGGAGATGCGCATCATGGTCCCGACGATCGCCGGCTTCGCCAGCGGACTGGCCATGTGGGCGGGCCATCGCTGGATCAAGCGGCCGCGCGGGCCGGAATACATGGAGGCGGTGCAGGTGGGAGACGGCGTGCTGCCGCTCGGACCGAACCTCGTCCGGACGGGTTCCTCGCTCATCGGCGTGAGCGGCGGCATCACGATCGGCCGCGAGGGGACCATGATCCAGTTTGCGTCCGTGGCTTCCTCGCTCCTCGGGCGGATCTTCGATGCCGATGAATCCCACCGCAGGCTGATCGTTGCCTGCGGCGCCGCAGCCGGTTTTGCGGCCGCCTACCACGCGCCGATCGCCGGCACGCTCTTCGTGGCGGAAATCATTCTCGGCGGACTGGCGCTCCGTGAGGTGAGCGCCGTCCTGGTCTCGGCGGTTGTCGCCGAGCTTACCGCACAGGCGTTCTTTGCCTCCGGTCCCCTCTATATTGCGCACGCCGTGCCCGCCGTAGGGTTTAACGACCTCTTCGATGCCGCCCTCGTGGGGCTGGTGGCCGGCCTGTTCGGTCCCGTGTTTCTCTGGCTGCTCCAGACATCGAACCGCCGCTACCAGGCGCTGTTTACCTTTTTACCTGTCCGCATGGGAGTGGCCGGGCTTGCCATCGGGCTCCTGTCGACTCTGGCGCCCGAGGTCTGGGGCAACGGTTTCAGCGTGATGCAGTCCTTTTTGTCCACCCATTGGGCATTGAGCGCCGTAGTGAGCGTGCTCGTGCTGCGGCTTATCGCCGTCATTTTTGCCAGCGCTGCAGGCATCCCCGGCGGCGTGCTGACCCCGACCCTGGTGACCGGCGCCTCCCTGGGCCTGTTGATCGGTCACACGATGCTGATACCCTGGGCCGACCATTCCCAGACGCTCTGGATGCTGGTCGGCATGGGCAGCCTGCTCGCGGCAACCACCCACGCCCCTGCAATGTCCGCCATCATGGTGTTCGAGACCACGCACAACTACCATGTTCTCCTCGCAGCATTGCCGGCGTGCGTCATCGCCTCGGTTGTCGCAAGCCTGCTCCGTCACCATTCGGTGTACACCGAAGCCCTGGGGCTGGCGGAACACGGCCCTGCCGCGTCCGCCGCAGCGCGCCGGACCATATGGCCCCGCTCCCTGCCGTTCCACCTGAAATCCGCTTCGGCCACCGGCAAAGGAAAACATCCCGAGGAAGCTGCGTAGGATCGAGCGCTGCGATCACGGGACCCATGCTCTTTCCTTAACTGACAGCGCAGGAGGATTTTCAAACAAGCTTATTGGAACGTGGACGGTCAATTAATATTGCCGATTGCGTAAAAAATGTCCAAAAGGGGTGCGGCTTTCTATCGACGCACCCCTTTACTTATTACTCATCTCTGGCGCTGCAGCCAAATCCCTGATCCCTCACCCTCCTCAATTATTTTTCAATCTTCCGCGACAAACTCTCCCGTTCAACTGCCGTGAAAAAAACCATGCTATAATGATCACATGCACTCTATCCGGGTGCAAAGGAGGCGCACAATGGGAGACAAGGGCGGCAGGAAGGGTAAGGAAAAGAG
>DAIDTZ010000316.1 GCA_027456925.1 Nitrospirota bacterium | reverse complement strand
GGACATGAAAATCGACAAGGAAAATTTTAAAGCATAAACATCAAGTCATTGCTGATGCATTATGACCAATTCCCGCGCGCCGCGTATTTTGACTTTTTGAGCTTTGCGCTTATGGGAAATTCGGCCCTTGTTTAATCGGAGTTTTAAAAAACATGCCTCAAGTTCGCCTGGATGACATAGTCGAGCGGATCCAAAGCTACCACCCCGACGCCGATGTCGATCTGCTGCAGCGCGCGTATATCTTTTCGGCGCGGGCGCACCAGGGGCAAACGCGCCTCTCGGGCGAAGCATACCTGAACCATCCGATCGAAGTGGCAGCCATCATCGCCGGTTTGAAACTCGACGCGGCGACGGTGGCCGCCGGCCTTCTGCACGACACCATCGAAGACACAACCGCCACCCTGGAAGAGATCAAAGCGATGTTCGGCGACGAGGTCGCCATGCTCGTTGACGGCATGACCAAGCTGTCCCAGATGGAGCTGCAGAGCCGCGAGCAGCGCGAGGCCGATAACTTCCGCAAGATGGTCGTGGCCATGGCCAAGGACATCCGCGTCATTCTTATCAAGCTGGCCGACCGGCTCCACAATATGCGCACTCTCAAATCGCTCCCGCCGGAAAAGCAGAAGCGCATCGCCCAGGAAACACTCGACATCTACGCGCCGCTCGCGAACCGTCTCGGCATTTCGAAGATCAAGACCGAACTGGAAGACCTCTCATTCATGTATCTGAACCGCGAGGCGTACGACGATCTCTCGGGGAAGGTGAACCAGCGGCGCATCGAGCGTGAAACCTACATCAACGAGCTCATCGAGATCATGAAGCGCCAGTTGGCGGAGCACGGATACAAGGGCGAGGTGAAGGGCAGACCGAAGCACTTCTACAGCATCTACCAGAAGATGCAGAAGCAGGATATCTCCTTTGAAGATGTGTATGACCTGATCGCGATCCGGATCATAACCGACACCAAGGTCAACTGCTACGCAATTCTGGGGCTCATTCACTCGCTCTGGACTCCCGTGCCCGGGCGTTTTAAGGATTTTATCGGCGTTCCCAAGTCCAACCTGTACCAGTCGCTGCATACCACGGTCATCGGTCCCAAGGGCGAGCGGGTCGAATTCCAGATCCGTACGGAAGAGATGCACCGTCTTGCCGAGGAAGGAATCGCGGCGCACTGGCGTTACAAGGAAAAATCGGCCATCAGCCAGAGAGAAGAGCAGCAGTTTGCCTGGCTTCGTCAACTCCTCGAATGGCAGCGGGACCTGCCCGATGCCAAGGAGTTCATGGATACCGTCAAGGGAGACCTTTTTCCCGACGTCGTCTATGTGTTCACTCCCCGCGGCGATGTAAAGGAATTGCCACAGGGATCAACCCCCGTGGATTTTGCCTACAGCGTGCACACGGACATAGGGCACCAGTGCGTGGGCGCGAAAGTGAACGGCAAGATCGTCCCCTTAAAACACGTCCTGCACAACGGCGACAAGATCGAAGTCACGACGCAGGCCGGCCATACGCCGAGCCGCGACTGGCTGAAGTTCGTTAAGACGTCGAAGGCGCGGACGAGGATCAAGGCCTGGCTCAAGGCGGAAGAGCGAAGAAGAAGCATCCTGCTCGGCAGGGAGCTCCTTGAGAAGGACCTCCGGAAGCACGAACTCAGCCCTTCAAAGGCATTCAAGTCCGAGGAACTCCTTAAAATTGCCAATGAGATGTCCCACAACACGCTTGACGACCTGCTGGCGGCCATCGGCTACGGCAAGGTCTCGGCGCATATGGTGGCGAACAAGCTTGCGCCGGAAAAACAGCACGTCGAGCCTCTTCCCAAAAAAACCCATCAGAAACAGACAAAAGCCTCAAGCGGAGGCATGAAAATCAGCGGCATGGACAACATGCTTATTCACCTGTCCAAGTGCTGCAATCCCGTACCAGGAGACAAGGTGATCGGTTTTATCACGCGGGGCAGAGGAGTGTCGATCCATACGGCAGATTGTCCCAATGTGGGCGAACTCACCTTTGATAAGGACAGGCTCATTGACGTGTCCTGGGGCGACTTGCATACCACCGCCCATGCCGTTAAAATCACGGTAAAGACCCAGGACAAGCCGGGACTTCTTGCCAGCGTATCGTCGTCGATCAGCGCAGCAGAAGCCAACATCACCCACGCTGAAGCACTTACCGGCGAGGACCTCCAGGCCACGCTTAACTTCACTATCGATATTAAAGCTGTGGAACATTTGAACAAGATCATCAAGAACATCGATGGGATAAAAGGTGTGCTCGACGTGAAGCGGGTGAAGACCGGTTGACCGAAGTTACGAAGCGAAGAGGAGTCCTCACGGATTCCCGGCAGGCTGAACCTCTCGTTTTCCCATCACAGGACCTTCCTCCATGAACGGATTAAAAAGCACACTTTTCATCGGGACAACTCCACCCGCGTCAAAATTCATTTACAGTTCGCTATAAATATCTCTAACAATGCCCGGTAGTTAATGGTTAACTTTAAGTTGTAATTACCCTTTTACTTAAATAACTTATCCG
>DAIDTZ010000315.1 GCA_027456925.1 Nitrospirota bacterium | reverse complement strand
GTCCTACCTGGAGCTTGGCGAGCGTGACCAAGCCCGCGCCAAGTTCGAGGCCCTGGCGGAGAAATATCCCGCCATGAAAAGGACGGCCCTGGCCCAGTTGCATAAACTGCCGACGCCATGACATACTACCCTGTCTACCTGGACCTGAGAGGCCGGCCCTGTCTGGTCATCGGAGGGGGTGGCGTGGCGGAGCGCAAAACACTCTCCCTTCTTGAAGCGGGGGCCGGGGTAACCATCATCAGCCCCACGCTCACGCAGACACTGCAAAAACTCTCCGATTCAAACAAGATCACTCATAGGCAAAAAAGCTTCGAGGAAAACGACCTTTCCGGCGGGTTTTTGGTGATTGCCGCCACCGATTCCCCGCAGGTGAACATTGCCGCAGCCCGGTCCTGCAAGAAAAACCATATCCTGGTGAATGTCGTTGTGCCGCCCGAAGAGAGCAGTTTCATCGTGCCCTCGGTCGTGAAACAGGGGGAACTGGCAATCGCTGTATCGACCGGCGGCGCAAGCCCGGCGCTTGCAAAGAAGATCCGGCAGGAGCTCGAATCGAAATACGGGCCGGAGTACGCTTTTTTTCTCGATCAACTTGGAGCGATCCGGAAGCGTGTTCTCGAAGAAGTGGGAGACGAAGGAAAACGGAGTGCAATTTTTCAGGAAATCGTGGACTCCGAGGTCATCGATCTGTTGAAGCAGGGGAAAAAAAACGAGGCAGAGCTCCGGATGAAGGAGATTGCGGGACTGAAGGACCGGGCGTAGTGTTTATCCCGCCGGACTTTGCTGTTGTAAGGTACGGTCGATCCAGTGTTCGAGCTCGCTGTGCTGCGCCGGCGCGCCGTCGAAACGGGCGAGCTGCTTGCCGTTCCGGTAGAGGATGAAGGTAGGCGTGGCCTTGATCGTAAAGCGGCCGGCAAGGACCCTCTCGGAGTCTACATCAACCCGAATGATCTTCAAGCTGCCGGCCCTTTTCACGGCGAGCATATTGACAAAGGGTTCGATCGCGCGGCAGTACCCGCACCATTTGGCCCAGAATTCGGCAAGGACGACCTCGGGCCATTCCCTGATTTGCTGGTCATAGCTTGCCGCCGTCACGTTGATGGGTGCGTGGGGAACCTCGAGGGGGGCCTTGCACTGGCCGCAGACGGGATGGCTGTTAAACTTCTCTGTGGGTACGCGGTTTAACGTTCCGCAGGCTTTGCAGCGCACGATGACGGTATTGTTCAGCATCGAATGTCCTTACGAAGACCTTGTTGTTTGCAAGGGAGTATATCACAGATTTAAGCAAAATGAGCGGCCGGTGCGATTTTTTCGCATCGCCCCCCTAATGCTCCTGGTACCTCGTCATTGCGGGGCTCCTTCATGCCTCCTGCTCAGTGTTTCTCGTCCTTCCCGACGTCCGGAAATGAAAGAGGTGCCTTCCAAGCATCTGCCGCGGCTATGACCCGCATACTTTTGACCGACGAAGCCTTCCCGGATTTTCGCTCCTGTGGACCAATCTATTCGCGCTATTCTCGAAAATAATTCTCCTTTATGATTGACTTTAGAGCCCTTTTTTTATACATTTGACCATACAACAATAATTTCTTTTCCGTACCATATATTCTTTACTCTGAAAGGGGCGCTGCCATGGAACTTTTCGAGGCAATCAAATCGCGCAGGAGTATCCGCAAATATTCCGACAAACCGGTTGAAGACGAGAAACTTCAGGCAGTTCTTGAGGCCGTCCGCACGGCGCCTTCGTGGGCAAATTATCAATGCTGGCGCCTGGTGGTTGTAAAGGACAAGAACACGAGGGGCCAGATCAGCGCTTTATCCTATGTGGAATCTTATTTTGCGTCCAAAGGCTACAAGTCGAACCCTTCGATGAAGGCCCTCGCTGATGCGCCGGTGGTAATTGTTCTTTGCGCCGACCCTGGGCAGTCGGGAGTCATCTGGGGTCAGAACTACTATCTTGTCGATGCGGGCCTGGCTGCTCAGAACCTGATGCTTGCGGCAAAAGGCCTGGGACTGGGGACGGTGTTTGTGGGTGTCTATGACGAGGATAAACTGAAGAGCCTCCTTCACGTCCCCTCGGAAATCAGGGTCGTTGGGCTCTTTCCGCTGGGCTATCCTGTGGAAGAGAAAAAGGATGGGCCTGCGAGGAAACCGCTCCAGGAAATCTGTTTTTATGAACAATGGAGATAACGAAGATAACTTACAGAAACAACCCGGACGCCGCCCATAGTATTGCAGCATTAGATCGAGAGGAGGGTAGAGTATGAAGATCACCTGCTGGGGAGCCAGAGGTTCCATCCCGGTTTCCGGTAAAGAATATGAAAAGTATGGTGGTGATACGACCTGTGTCGAAGTCAGAAGCAAGAACAATGATATTATCATCATCGACGCAGGCACCGGTATCAGAAAACTTGGAAATCGGCTGCTTGCGTCGGGCGAATGCGAATTCAGCATTCTTTTCACCCATGCCCACTGGGACCACCTTATGGGTTTCCCCTTTTTTAAACCGATCTACAGGAAAGGAACGAAGATCGATTTCTTCGGCTGTCCCTACGCGCAGCGGTCCATAGGGGATGTTCTTTCCAAGTCTATGGTTGCTCCTTACTTTCCCGTAGATTTCGGTCAGTTGCAGGCCGAAATCGTTTCCCATGCGGTGTGTGAAGAGGCATTTGAAATCGGTCCTGTCCGGATAACGCCGATTTCGTTGAACCACCCCAATCAGGGGATAGGATATAAATTCACCGAGGACGGAAAGAGCTTCGTTTTTCTTACGGATAACGAGCTGTCAAGCCGCCATCCCGGCGGGGGCGAGTACCGGGACTACCTCCGTTTCGCTGCGGGCGCTGATGTATTGATCCATGATGCCGAATACACGGCGGAGCAATACAAGCTGACGAAAGGGTGGGGGCATTCCTTGTATACCGATGCTCTCCGCCTGGCACAGGAGGCTGCGGTAAAGCAGTTTGGTTTGTTTCATCACAACCAGGACCGATCGGACAGCGAACTGGACCACATGGTGGCTGATTGCCGCAGCATTGCGGGGACAGGAAAAAACGGGATCCACTGCTTTGCTCTCTCCGCAGGAATGGAGATAGACCTGTAAGATCGCTTGGCGGAAGGGGGAGGCGTAACGAGTGGCGTTCGCTGCAAAAGAGGCAATGCCGGCATATTCCGCCGGCAAAAAAGCGAGCAACCTGCCGTCAGGGGTGACCTCCGGCACTATTGATTGATGCCTTGATCTTGTCCGAATTCGGGTCATATCGGAGGGCATTCCGGAACACCGTCAACGCCTTGGTCTTGAGACCGTTCTTCATATAAAAATTCCCCAGCTCCAGATAATATGCGACATTTGAGGGTGCCATTTCGACAGCCTTGACAAGATATTCTTCGGCTTCGTGGCCTCTTCGTGGTATACGCGAGAGCGCAAGTCCGAGATGGAACACATATTCGACGTTTCCTGGTTCGAGGCGCATGGCCCATTGAAACGACTCTTCTGCTCCCCAGTAATTCTGCACTTGGAACTGCTTTAGGCCTTCGCTGAACTGATCTGAGGCAGCCTCAGGATTGCTCCGTATTCCCTGCCCGGCGTTTCCCGCTGCACCCGGATTTTTCTCCCTCCCGGCAAGGCTGAGATTATAGCTGTCGCGTTCGGACTGCGAACTCAGTGTTTCGTAGGCATCGTGGACCCGGGTAAAAAGCGTCTCGAGCTTCTCCTTCATGTCGTTCATTTCGGGGTCGAAGTGCCGATCGGGATGGTAGAGTTTGGCGCAGCGAAAGTACGCCCTTCTTATTTCCTGAACCGATGCGTTTCTGTCTGCGCCGAGTATCTCGTAGTGGTTCTTCAGTTCTCTGTCGTCGTAGGCCTGCTGGATCATCTCTTTGGTGACCGTCGCGGCTGCTGCAGGTTCTTCAGCGTGAAGCTCCCTGGAAGAGACTGTTTCACGAACGGCCTCTTGCGCGAGCTTTTTCTCGGCCTCGACCCTGATTTCTCCGGTTTCGGCCATGCGAAGCGCCAAGAGGATGTAGATCGCCCTGAGCGTATTGAAGTCGCCGATACCGCTCATCCCGCAGAGCTCCTCAATGCTTTTACTGCCGTCGATGAGCGAGAACACTTCGAGCTGGTCTTGTTCGAGGTGGGCGTTCTGGAAAAGGAGCGAAGGATCCGATGCCGGGCGAATGATCGTTTTGAGAAGGGGCAGAGATTTCCGGACGGTTTTCCAGTCAATATCCCGTACGCCGGCGATAATCAGGTCCCAGGTGCTGATGTGGAGCGGTATGATTTCCGAGACCGGCAACGGGTTGCCGTCGAACCGGAAGCTGCCGTCGCGCCACATGAATAATTTTAGGATGATCTCTTTGACCTGGAGTTTTATCTGGGAGACAAGCTCATGCGAGGTAAGGGCGCCTTCCTCGAATAAGGCAGCACCCAGTTTTTTCCCCGTCTTGATGACGATCTCGGATGCTTTGTCAAACTGGGCCTGCGAGATCTTGCCCGTCCGCAGCAGGAACTCGCCGAGTCGGTCTTCTTCCAGATTTGATGAGGCGAAGAGAATGTCTCCCTCCTTGAAAAACACTTTTTTCAGTTCGGCATCACGGCTGAAGATTGCCGTGCCCGTTCTTTTTCCTGTCCGGAGGTCCTGGAAAAGCCAGGGGAGCGTCATGTCC
>DAIDTZ010000314.1 GCA_027456925.1 Nitrospirota bacterium | reverse complement strand
ATATTGTTTATTATCAAGTGAAGTTTTTTACGCAGAACCGGCAATCGATGACTCAAAAAATCCCCGCCACTTTTTTGCTTGACAAAATACCGCGCTTGGGCTAAAAACAGACTCATTCTCATCACGCCAATATTTGGAGGTACGTATCCATGAATCCCGATGACATAAAATATCACAGAGAACATGCCTGGGTGCGAGCGGAAGGTAAACGCGCGACCATCGGCATTACCGACTACGCTCAACAGCAGATGGGCGACATCGTTTATATCGATCTTCCCGAGGCCGACACCGAGATCGATGCAGACTCAGAGCTTTCCGAAGTCGAGTCAACAAAAGCGACCTCTCCGGTGGTCAGCCCGGTGTCGGGCACGGTGGTGGACGTGAACGAAGACCTTGCCGATTCCCCGGAGATTATAAACGAAGACCCCTACGGCAACGGCTGGCTCGTTGTGCTGGAGATGAGCGATCCCTCCGAGTTGAACGACCTGATGAGCAAGTCTGAGTACGAAAAGTTCCTGAAGGAAGAAGAGGGGAAGTAGAGCGGCGCGCGGCACGCCATTGGTGGACAAAAACCGGAAGGGGGAGTTTTTACTCTCCCTTTTTTATTCCGAAGGGCCTTTTTCTGCGACACGGACGACTTCCCGGAAAAAATTGAAGCAGCTGAAGTAATCGAATCTAAGCTTTCCATTCTGAACTCTGCGATTTCCATGGCTGCTATTTCAGGTTCATTTGAGGAGTAGATCATGCCTGTAAAACTTACGATCATCGGTGCGGGGCCGGGCGGTTACGTAGCAGCCATCCGCGCGGCACAGAAGGGCGCTCAGGTTACCGTGATTGAAAGCGCGGAAGTCGGCGGCACCTGCCTTAACCTGGGATGTATCCCGACGAAAACCATCATCGCATCCGCTGAAGCGCTTGCGCATGTCCGGAATGCCGCGGATTTCGGAATCGAGGTTTCCGGCGAAGTCGGCTACAATCTTGCGAAGGTCCGCGAACGCAAGGACAAGGTCGTATCGATCCAGGTGAAGGGGATCAAGGGGCTGTTCAAGAGCTGGGGTGTCAGCCTCATCGAGGGCCGCGGATCGCTGCTCTCCCCCGACGTCGTGCGGGTCGTTCAGAAGGACGGCACGACCATGGATGTCAAGTCCGACAAGGTCATCATTGCCACGGGTTCGCGTCCGGCGAAACTGCCCGGTTTCCCCTTCGACGGCGAGAGCGTCATTACGAGCGACGACGCCGTCCTGCTCAAGAAAATTCCTCAAAGCCTCCTGATCGTCGGCGCGGGAGTGATCGGCTCCGAGTTTGCCTTTATCTACCGGACATTCGGCGCTGACGTAACGATGGTTGAAATGGTGCCTCACGCGATTTCCACCGAGGACGAGGAAATGTCAGAGCTCCTTGAGCGGGAGCTCAAAAAAGCGAAGATCAAGCTCATGGTGAACGTGAAGGTCGAAAAGGTGGAAAAGGGCAGCGACGGTATGATGACCGCGAGGCTGTCGAACGGACAGGAGATCAGGACCGAAATGATCCTCGTGTCCATCGGCCGCAGCCTGAATTCTGAACATCTCGGTCTCGACGATGTGGGGGTGGGCAGGGCAAGCGCGGCGAGATTGTTGTTAACGAAAGAATGGCGACCAGCGTTCCCGGGGTCTACGCCATCGGCGATGTGACAGGGAAGATCATGCTTGCCCATGTGGCGTCCCATCAGGGCCTGGTGTCCGTGGAAAACGCCCTTGGCGGCGACGAGATGATGGATTATGACGTCGTGCCGTCGTGCATCTTTACCATGCCCGAGATCGGCAGTGTCGGTTTGCGGGAAAAGGCAGCCGCGGAAAAGGGCATCAGGTACCGAGTCGGCCGTTTTCAGTACCGCGCGCTTGGGAAGGCACACGCCATCGGAGAGATCACGGGCATGATGAAGATTCTTGCGGATGAGGCCACCGACAAGGTCCTGGGCGTTCATATCTGCGGAGCTCACGCAACGGACCTGATCCACGAAGGCGCGCTCGCCATCAGGATGGGCGCGACGGCCGCGCAGCTGGGGCATATGATTCATGCTCACCCGACGCTTGCGGAAGGGGTCATGGAAGCGGCAGAGGATGTGCACAAGACCGCGATCCACGTGCCGAAGAGCCAGTAGTCAGGAGTCAGGAGTTCCCACTTCTTCCAGCTTTCCGAAAGGCTTCAAGACCACCTCGGAGAGCGCCGGATGGATGTGGATCCCTTTCGCCACGGACCAGAGGTTGCCGTCGGCTGCCATGGCGTTCACGACTTCCTGGATCAGGACAGACGCCTGGGGGCCGATGATGTGGTATCCCAGGATCTTGCCCGACTTTCGGTGCACGATGGCCTTGGCGAAGCCCTCGGTCTCCATCATGGCCTCTCCGCGGGCCACGTCGTTGTACATCGCTTTTCCCACGAGCAGTTCCTGCTTTCCCATCAGCTTCACGGCCTGGTCTTCCGTCAGCCCCACCGACGCGATCTCAGGCCAGGAGAACACTGCGTGCGGCACCGTGAGATAGTTCATCTTTGATTTTTTCCCGTGGATGG
Organism: Nitrospirota bacterium; assembly: GCA_027456925.1. GTDB lineage: Bacteria > Nitrospirota > UBA9217 > UBA9217 > UBA9217 > JAJYKN01. Next base: position 455 of record DAIDTZ010000314.1, on the reverse strand, counting down.
CGTTATGCCACACGAGTTCGGCCTCCTGATTCGCGGCATGCCTGAACATTTTCTTGCCGATGGCGTCCCCGAAGGCCCAGATGTTCTTTTTCGTGGTCTCGAAGAAATCGTCCACAACAATGTATCCCTGCTCGTTTGTTTTTATCCCGCTGTTCCCGACCATGAGGACGTCTGCATTCGATTTTCTGCCGGCTGCGATCAAGACATGCTGCGCCGTAATTTCCCTCTGTTTCCCGCTGTCCCGTTCCCGCACCGTAACCGTGGCGACCTTCCCTGTTTGGCGGACCTCGATGGCTTCGGTATTTGTATGGATCGCCATGCGGCGCGAAAGGGCCTTGTTGAGGCCATCGGACACCTCCGGCTCTTCGTCGGGAACGAGCCGCTTATTCCGCTGGATGATCGTGACCTTCGTGCCGACAGCTTCGAAGAAATGTGCGAACTCCGCTGCGATATAC
>DAIDTZ010000313.1 GCA_027456925.1 Nitrospirota bacterium | reverse complement strand
CCGTGATCGCCCAGTCCCACTTCGGCCTGACCGGGGCCGCATGCTCCATCGGCGAGCAGCCCGTGAAGGAGCTGATCGATCCCGCGGCCATGGCCAGGATGAGCGTGGCTGAGGCGCTCACGAACATCGTCTGGGCCGAGGTCTCCGGCCTGGGCGACATCCGGTGCTCCGCAAACTGGATGTGGGCGCCGAAACTTCCCGGCGAAGGCAGCAGGCTCTACGATGCCGCCGTTGCCATGCGCGACGTGATGATCGAGTTCGGCATGGCGGTTGACGGCGGCAAGGACAGCCTGTCCATGGCCGCGAAAGTGACGAACCCCGACAACACGAAGGAGATCGTAAAGTCGCCGGGCACGCTCGTGATCTCGGCCTACGTCACCTGTCCGGACATCACCAAGACCGTGACGCCGGACCTCAAAGCTCCGGGTAAAAGCAAAATTATTTTTATCGACCTCGGCAATAGCCAAAACCGGCTCGGCGGCTCGGCCCTTGCGCAGGTTTACGGCCAGGTGGGCGATACGTCGCCGGACCTTGACGATCCGCAGCTTTTGACCAGGACGTTTAACGCCGTGCAGCAGCTCGTATCAGAGGGCCGTATTCTTGCAGGACATGACCGCTCGGACGGCGGGCTCGCAACGACCTTGCTTGAAATGGCCTTTGCCGGAAACTGCGGCATCGAGATCGACCTTGGAACCCAAAGCAACTCCATTGCAACCCTTTTCTCCGAGGAGCTCGGGCTTGTGTTGGAATATCTCCCGGTTGAAGAAGAAACAATCCTCAAAATACTCGATAACGCCGCGGTCCCTTACCAGGTTATTGGCAAAACAACGATTGAGAAACGAATACTCTTCTCGCTCAAAACTCAAAACTCAGAACTCAAAACCGTCCTGAATGAGGACATGCGGGTGCTCCGCGACATCTGGGAAGAAACGAGCCACCACCTCGACCTTTTGCAGCGGAACCCCGTGAACATCCGAGAAGAGCGAAAGAACATCTACGACCGCAAAGGTCCGTCTTTCGTCATCCCCTTCACACCTGCACAAACGTCCGAAGCACTCTTTTGCGCTCCGTCGAAGCCGAGGGTCGCGATCATCCGGGAAGAGGGGAGCAACGGAGACCGCGAAATGGCTTCCGCCTTCTTCCTCGCAGGGTTTGAGCCCTGGGACGTGGCGGTCACCGACCGGCTCGAAGGCAGGATCACGCACGACAAGTTGCACGGAGTAGTCTTTGTCGGGGGGTTCAGCTATGCCGCCGTTCTCGACTCGGCCAAAGGCTGGGCAGCATCCATCCGGTTCAATAAGAAGGTATGGGACCAGTTCGAAAAGTTCTACCACCGCAGCGATACCTTCAGCCTCGGCGTATGCAACGGGTGCCAGCTCATGGCGCTTTTGGGCTGGGTTCCCTGGAGAGGCATCGCCGACGAGCTTCAGCCGCGCTTCATCCATAACAAGTCCGGCCGCTTCGAGTCGCGCTTCTCTACCGTAAAAATTCTGAAGAGCCCCTCGATCATGCTGAACGGCATGGAGAATTCCGTACTCGGCATCTGGGTCGCCCACGGCGAGGGCCTTGCCTACTTCCCGAACAAAGACCTGTTCAACGAGTGCGAACACGGTCTCGCTCCAATCCGTTTTGTCGACGACGAATCAAAGATCACCGAAGCCTATCCTTTCAATCCCAACGGCTCAGCCGCTGGCATTGCCGGCCTCTGCTCGCCCGACGGCCGTCACCTCGCCATGATGCCGCACCCCGAACGCGCGGTCCTCACCTGGCAGTGGGGCTATCTGCCAGAGGACATGAAGAAATCCCTCGAAGCTTCGCCGTGGCTCAAAATGTTCCAGAACGCACGGGAATGGTGCGAAAAAAAGGTTTAAACATGACCGATCAACAACCCAACGATCTTCTTCACGGCATCACCCTGGAGATGATCCTTACCGAACTCGTGGAACGATATGGATGGGAGGCAATGGGACAGCAAATCAAGATCAGGTGTTTCACGAATGACCCGAGCATCAGGTCCAGTCTGCAGTTTCTGAGAAAAACACCGTGGGCCAGAAATAAAGTCGAAGCAATGTATCTGCGCTATAAAAGGGAGACCTTGAAATAAACCGCGACGTTTCATCGTCGTCGCCTCTTCGCTGCCCCTTTTATATTGACAGAGCGAATCGTTGTGTATATATTTCGATCAGATGAAGCCGATCACCGAAGCCGAAGTCGTACAGGCATGTCAGACGATCTTCGGAAAAGACGTCAATATCAGCAGGGGATTCCTCCATTACTTGCAACCGAGCGGGGCTAAATCAGCCTACCGGAAGAAAGCCAAGGAACACCACCCCGATTTTTTCGCGACTGATCCCCTCTCTGTTCAACAGAAGCAAACCGCACTGTTCCGGGAAATACTTCATGCCTACGATGTCATCAGCCTCTTTTTCGCGCAGCGTGAAGCGGGAGCATGGCATTCCCCTCCAGGAGATATTCATGAACGTGGCCGTTGGGAAGCCCCGCGACCCGATGCACCGCCAAAATCCGCATCAACGCCCCGCGGCCAAGGCGCATACTACCAAGGCAGCGTCCCGGCTCGAACACTCCAGATCGGCCAGTATCTGTACTATTGCGGAAAAATTTCGTTCGATCAGCTGATCAATGCACTCGTGTGGCAGAGAAAACAACGCCCTTCCATCGGAGACATCGCCCTGCGCTGGGGATGGCTGGGCGTCGAAGCTCGTAAAAAAATATCCGGCGCACGCCTGCGGCCGAGGCTGTTCGGTGAAAAAGCCGTTCAACTGGGCCTGCTCACTATTTTCCAAGTGAACACCTTGCTCATGTACCAGCGTTCTCAACAGCACCAGCTCGGTCAGTATTTCATTCTGAACAATATCCTGTCGATCAACGATATGGACCGCCTGGTCCAGGACCTCAAAGAGCACAATGCCGCTCTTCTGGCAGGCGCGGTCCGAAGGAACAGGCACTAGGGGCTTTATCTTCATGCAGCTCGATAATACGCGGTTCACCGGCACAACTCCCGAAGACTGCACCCTCGTTGTTGCATCGGCCAGCGCGCTATTACACCGTGGCCGCCAATATTACGAGCAACGGCGTTACCAGGACCATAGAGACCAACTGAGGAAGGGAAAGGCTTTTGAAAAAATCTTTCGAACTGTTAATCAAGCGACACGGCAAAACTTCCGGAAT
>DAIDTZ010000312.1 GCA_027456925.1 Nitrospirota bacterium | reverse complement strand
CCCGTGAAGCAGGAGCAGCAAAGGCGGAAGAAGGGGCGCTGCTGAAGAACGCCTTGCCTGCAAGCGCGACCAATGCAGAGGAGCGGGAGGGTTTAGACCGCTCGTCATCCCCGGTCCCGGATTTTTTGCGGGGGAAAGAGGAACCTTCGGCGGCCGAGCCCAACCTCTTCGAAGAATCGTTCCCCAATGAAGATAAACAACCGGTCCCGGAACTGTCCCCTGACCTTGAGGATGCATTTACGTTCCCGTCTGAGCCGGCGTTAACGTTGGCAACGGAACCGACGGCTGGGCCTGGGATTGCCGAAGAACGGGAGCAGAAACAAGGTCTCGAAGCAGCACTTCAGTTTCCACCGGAGGCAGTTCAATCGCCGGAACTGCATGCAGAGCCGGAACGCGCTTCCGAACCCGCGCCGGGACCCAAACCCGTCCCCCGGGCAGAACCCGCGCCGAAACCGAAACTTAAGCCGGAAGCAGCGGCAGCGGCGAGACATCGGCCGGCTGAACCCAAGCCGGTGAAGCCGTCACCGGAACAAAAGTCTCCAGCAACGCCGGTTGCTCCATCTGTCCTCAAAAGGGAACCAATGCGTCCGACAGTGAAACAGGCCGAAAGCGAAGTTCCGGCGGCCGGTCCTTTCCCTTCCAACAGGATGATACTCCTGCTTTTGATTGTCCTCGTTCTGCTCGGAGCAGCAGGGTATGGTGTCTATAGGTATATTCTGCCTTCTTTGCAGAAGTCCGATAAACCGGCCACCGGGACCACCTCGATCGATGGTTTGCGCATTGTCAACCCGTCCGGCGCAGTGGAAGCGAACGGCGACCTGCTCATTTCGGGCATTGTCGAGAACTTGACGGATAAGGAACGAGCCGGGTGGTATGTTGTCGCCGACGTTTACGATGCACAAGGCACGGTGCTGAATAAACTCCGGGTATTGAACGGAAAACAGCTTTACACGCGAAAAGATTACGACGTCCTGGCGCAACGCGGCAGGAACGTTCAGGAACTGAAAGCAAAAATCCTTCAGGAACAGGGCGTTGTCATTCCGGCAAGGGGCAGCGTTCCCTTCGAGATGCGGTATTTCCAGCCTCCCAGCGGAATCGCGAGCTTCAATGCCGTGTTGAAACCGTTCAATCCCGCACGGCTATCTAAAGAAATAGAAGAAGCAAAGTAAAAGCTGTGACCACGCATTCCGGTTGAATCCTCCTTCGTTTTCATTGAGGAAGCGCCTTCAGTTCGTTGAGGGCGCTTTTTTTATGATCCCTGGGACAGATTGTAATTCGCGGCGCAGAACCAAGGCTCACGCCTGCGGCGGACGCTGCGATGCGGGTGTCCTGATCATCAAAAAACTTATTGAAAAGTCGGCCCTATTACTGTATTCTGCTATTCTGTTTGGCAAGCTTGGAACCGCATCAGTAAATTGTATCCAGCAGCCCAATTTTTGCTTGACAAAATTCGTGGCTGTGCTATAAAAACGAAATTTTGATGGTCTTATTGGCCAGAAGGAGACGCAATGGACAGCTGTAGCAAGAATTATCTATTCACTTCGGAATCGGTTACCGAGGGACATCCAGACAAAATAGCCGACCAGATTTCAGATGCGGTCCTTGATGCGCTTTTGGCGCAGGACCCCATGAGCCGGGTCGCCTGTGAGACGCTTTTGACCACGGGCCTCGCCATGGTGGCGGGGGAAATCACCACCAAGGGCTATGTGGAGATTCCCGACATCGTGCGCCAGACAATCAGAGAGATAGGATATGTCCGGGCGAAGTACGGGTTTGACGCGGAAACGTGCGCTGTCATTACGTCGGTCCATTCCCAGTCGCCTGATATTGCCATGGGCGTTGATACCGGCGGCGCCGGGGACCAGGGCCTGATGTTCGGGTATGCTTGCGACGAGACGCCGGAGCTCATGCCCATGACCATCATGCTTGCTCATAAGCTTACCCGCCGCCTGGCTGAAGTGAGAAAGAAGGAGATTCTTCCGTATCTGAGGCCGGACGGGAAGTCCCAGGTGACCATTGAATACCGGGACGGCAAACCCTACAGACTGCATACGATCGTGGTCTCGTCCCAGCACAGCCCTGATGTGAGCCTCAAACAGCTGCGCAAGGACATCATCGAGAAGGTGATCCTTCCCGTGCTTCCGAAGAAGCTTCTGGACGAAAAATCCATTATTTATCACATCAATCCCACGGGCAGGTTTGTGACCGGCGGCCCCATGGGCGACACGGGCCTCACGGGCCGCAAGATCATCGTTGATACCTACGGCGGCGTGGGCAGCCACGGCGGCGGCTGTTTCTCGGGCAAGGACCCGACGAAGGTTGACCGCTCCGCCTCCTACATGGCTCGCTACGTTGCCAAGAACATTGTTGCATCGGGCATTGCCACGGAGTGCGAAGTGCAGCTTGCCTATGCCATCGGCGTGCCCGAACCGGTCTCGATCCATGTGGACGATTTCGGGACCGGCCAGGTCGAGCATGACAAACTGGTCAAGATCATCAGAAAGAACTTTGACATGACGCCGAAAGGCATTGTGAAGACACTGAACCTGAGGCGGCCCATTTACAAGAAGACCGCGGCCTATGGACACTTCGGCAGGACCGAGCCTGAGTTCACCTGGGAAAAAACCGACAAGGCCGCGAAACTCAAGAAAGACGCGGGAGTGTAATAATTGCGGAATTTGGATTGCGGATTAAACCCCGAATCCATTCTGCAGAGAATGAAAATTATGTAGGGGCAGCCCTGTGTGGCTGCCCCTCAACATTACGTGCTTGTAAATCAAGCATCAACTCACCCGTCGAGGGGCGCTGCAGCAGTCACCGCAAGGTGGGTCTGTCAGGCTCGATGGGGTGGTTCAACCAGCAGCAACGGCGCCCATTCATTAACCTGAATGGGAGGAGCTTTATGTCTACTAAAGATTACGTAGTCGCCGACACCAAACTGGCCTCGTGGGGCCGCAAGGAAATCGCCATCGCCGAAACCGAGATGCCCGGCTTGATGGCCATCCGCGCAGAATTCTCCAAGACGCAGCCGCTGAAAGGCGCGCGCATTACCGGGTCGCTGCACATGACCATCCAGACCGCCGTGCTGATCGAGACGCTGAAAGCGCTCGGTGCGGAAGTGCGCTGGGCCTCGTGCAACATCTTCTCTACCCAGGATCATGCTGCCGCTGCTATCGCAGCGGGCGGCACGCCGGTGTTCGCGGTCAAGGGCGAATCGCTGATTGATTACTGGGACTACACCCACCGCATCTTCGAGTGGCCGGACGGCGGACATTCCAACATGATCCTTGATGACGGCGGCGACGCAACGCTGCTGCTGCATCTGGGCAGCCGCGCTGAGAAGGACATCTCGGTGCTGGCCAAGCCGGACAGCGAAGAGGCAACCGTGCTGTTCGCCTCGATCAAGGCCAAGCTGAAGACCGATCCGAAGTGGTATTCGACGCGCCTGGCTAAGATCAAGGGCGTGACAGAAGAAACCACCACCGGCGTTCACCGCCTGTATCAAATGCATGAACGCGGCGAACTGAAATTCCCGGCGATCAACGTCAACGACTCCGTCACCAAGTCCAAGTTCGACAATCTGTACGGCTGCCGCGAATCGCTGGTGGACGGTATCAAACGCGCCACCGATGTAATGATCGCGGGCAAGATCGCGCTGATCTGCGGTTACGGAGATGTGGGTAAAGGCTCGGCACAAGCCATGCGCGCGCTGTCGGCACAGGTTTGGGTGACCGAGGTTGACCCGATCTGCGCTTTGCAGGCCGCGATGGAAGGCTTCCGCGTGGTCACCATGGAATACGCCGCCGACAAGGCCGACATTTTCGTGACCTGCACCGGCAACTTCCACGTCATCACGCACGATCACATGGTGAAGATGAAGAACAACGCCATCGTGTGCAACATCGGCCACTTCGATTCCGAGATCGACGTAGCCTCGCTGGAAAAATACCAGTGGGAAGAAATCAAGCCGCAGGTCGATCACATCATTTTTCCCGACGGCAAGCGCATCATCCTGCTGGCCAAGGGACGCCTGGTGAATCTGGGTTGCGCCACCGGCCATCCGTCCTATGTAATGTCATCGTCGTTCGCCAACCAGACCCTTGCACAGATTGAACTGTTCACCCGCACCAAGGACTACCCGATCAACGTGTACACCTTGCCCAAGCATCTGGACGAAAAGGTCGCACGTTTGCAACTGACAACGCTGAATGCGCAATTGAGCACCTTGACCGACCAGCAGGCTGCGTACATTGGCGTGCCCAAGCAAGGTCCGTACAAGTCGGAGCACTACCGCTACTAAGCGGGCTGTTATCACCGTAATCTTGCGGCAGGGATGGAACATTTCCATCCCCGCTTGTCTTATCGGTTAAGCCAGGAGTCAGATCACAGAGACCGGAAGTTTATTTTCTTCTGACTTCTGTATTCTGGCTCCTGGCTTCTTTTTTTATGAAAAACTACCTGAAAATCATCGTTGCCATGCTCATTTGGAGCACCTGGGGCCCCATGATCCGCTGGCTTGCGTTGCCGCCGGACGTTGTTTTGTTTTCCACGTCGCTGGTCGCCAGTTTTACCGTCCCGGCCTTTCTTGCGATCCGCGGAGAGTTGCACTTGGGCGGGGTCGGGAGCTACTGGTGGCTGTTCAGCCTGCTCGCCCTTGCATCGATTACGAATAACCTTTCCTATTTTTATGCGCTGGGCCACACCACGGTGTCGAATGCCGTTTTTACCCACTATACGGCTCCGATCTTTGTAGCCTTGCTCGCTCCGATCGTCATTTCAGAGCGACTTCAGAAAATAACGATGCTCTCGCTTCCGATCGCCCTGCTTGGGATGGCGATGATCGTCAGTGCCGGGGGCGGCCTCGTTCTTCAGGGGGAGCATACCGCGGGTATTGTGGCAGGCACGATCTCCGGCCTGGCATATGCCTTCATCATCATTTTCTCCCGTAAGTTGAGCCGGATGCTGATGCATCACAAGGCGGTAGTGCTCTTGCCCTGGATCACGACCGTCGTTATGGCGCCGGCGGTCTTTCTTACGGAATATCATCTTGACGGTCGCCAAATGTCGCTCCTGTTGCTGACCGGTGTGTTTCATTCGACACTCGCTCCGCTGCTCTATTACGATGCGCTCAGAAAAGTCATGGCCCAGCACGCAGCGATCCTCGGATACATGGAACCTCTTGCCGCAATACCCCTGGCATACGTACTTCTGTCGGAAACACCTTCTCTCTTTGCACTCTTCGGCGGCGCCTTGATTCTTTTTTCCGGCTACCTTGTTGTTCGCTCGCGTCCTGGTCAGGAATCCTGAGGACTCTCTTCGGTAAGGGGAACTTCCTATCTGCTTGCTAATGACATTGAGGAGAATTTTGCGAATTTATACGGGAAAAAGGAGGGGATACTGTTTTCCTTTGATGAACAACGGATGTCTCTGGCACGCATGGCCGGTTAGCGTGCCACATTCATATTTTCCTTCACTTCCCAAAGATTCATGGCCAGCCCCTCGATATATTGCCGGTTTTCGACTTTGCCTCTCCATTGCGCAGGGATGCCTTCCACGCCGTAGCAGGCGCCGGAAATAGCGCCGGTCATGGCGCCGATCGTATCGGTATCTCCACCAAGACTGACCGCGTAGAGAACAGCGCTTTCAAAGTCGGGTGTCGAAAGAAAGGAATAGATGGCGGCCGGCACCGAGCGCAGGGCCTCTATCCCGTTCCCCAGTACATTCACGATCTCCTTTATGCTGGGGTTCTCATCCAGCAACTTGATAATCAGTTTGAGTTTCTCCTGATAGGGGCCGGGTTTGGTGAACATCCTGAGCGCCCCGAGAAATTCCTTGCTCTTGATGTCCCCTGGATCTGCAAGGACGGCCAAGGCCACGGCGCAGGCCTGGACTGCGGCCCCGTCCAGCGCCAGCTCGTGACTGTGCGTGATCCCTGCCGTATGGTATGCGATCTCGCGGATCGATCCCGGGTCGTCATAATACAGGAGGCCAACGGGACCGACACGCATTGCCCCTCCATTTCCGAAGGAGCCGCCGGGGTAAAGGTCGCGATCGAGCATGCCGAACCCCATGCGTCCGCTCTGCATCATCCTGAAAATGCGGGGAGGGCCCGACCCGTACCTGCGCCACGGCTCGCGTTCGTAATTCTGGACGAACCGTTCTGCCATGTGCCAATAGTCGAAGCCCTTCCGGTCGATGAGGGATTCGGCAACGCCGATCATCATGGCCGTATCGTCGGTATACCGCGGTCCGATATCGTTCACATCCCGAATTACGGGTGCACCTTCGAACCGCGCGCCGAGGGAATCTCCTATTGCAGTGCCTATCAGTGAACCTATGAACTTCGATCGTTTTTGTTCCATCATTTAAAATAACAGGAATGTGTGAAATTTTCAATGCTAATCCTATTTCCATTGACGTTATTTCGGTCTGAAACAGTTTTGGCAGGAAGCGGATAGACTGATAGAATGAGTTCAGGAGGGAAATTATGAACGTAGTCAACGAAGAGGTGGCAGAAGTGGTTGTCGAAATTCCATAGGGGCATCAACATCTCAGGACGACAATTGTGCTTCAAGACGGACGGCGGTTCGCGTTCCAGGAAACAACGATCGCAAACATTAAGCGCTTATATTGCTGTTAAGGCGCAATCAGAAATTACGAAAGTATATCTGCGCGGGGGAAAGTTCCCCAAAATAAAGATGGGTTCGCAGATTGGCAGCTTCTCGAAACAAGATAACGCCGACGGAATTTGCCCACTGTCTTTCGACCGGCTTGCTTGCAATATCGGATTATTCGGCTATACTTATAAAATATGGGAAGTCAACTGACGACAATCATGTTGCATTAAATCGAACAGTTAGTAAGAAAGGAGAAAGAATCGTGATGAAGAAAAAATTGTTTTCCTTGGTTGTAGTGTTCGGCATCTGCTGCACCGTTGTATCCGTATCTGCCGAAGCGGCTTCGCTAAAGGCAGGTGAAAAGCTGTTCATGGCGAACTGTAATGTTTGTCATCCCCACGGCGGGAACATTGTGAACCCTGGAAAAACACTCCACAAGAAAGACCGCGATGCGCACAACGTTAAAACAGCAGCCGATATCATGAAGATCATGAGGCATCCCGGACCGGGAATGACCACCTTCGATGAGAAAACCATACCGGATAAGGATGCCAAAGAAATAGCTGAATACGTTATAAAAACCTTTAAGTAATATGGATCATCCGTGATAACTGCTGCTAAAAAAGCGTTTACTGTCCCACTGGGAACCGACGGTTCCTAGTGGGATTTCCTTCCGGAACGTTTGACTCTGCACCGAACAGACCTCCTACTATAACTTCATCTTTAAAACTTCGAAAATACTTGCAAGAAACGGCTCAAGGTTAAAAAGGATATGCTATAATACACCCAAGTCCGGGGGGGCAGATCAGCAAACAGCAAATTTTTTGGTGACTTAGAGAAGTTAACCGGTACAGCTCCGAGATATGGCGGTTGCTGCGTGGAAAAAAATAATGCTCCCCTCGAGGGCATCACGAGTTTTTTCATTGACCATAGAAAGTATTTTTTATGCATTTATAAGTTTGACAAATGATCTGCTCTGTGGTAACTTTTGCCCATTGTAACTATTTGTAGCATCTAGCGGCAACGAGAACAGCTTCACGCTTTACAATCTCACGCAATTCTATCCGATCGGCTTAGATTTTCATTCATTAGTCTATAAGGAGGATGCTCATGGGAAAGAAAGATGAAGTAAGCAAACAGTTTCTTGATGCTCTAGAGTTCCGCGGCATCAAACGAAGAGATTTTCTAAAGTATTGTGGTGCAACTGCCGCTCTTATCGGTCTTTCCGAATTGTATGGTCCCAAGATTGCTGCTGCATTAGAAAAAGCTTCAAAGAGACAACCGGTCATCTGGCTCAACTTCGCATCCGACTCCGGTTGTACTGAATCATTCATTAAAGCAACCTACCCCAGTCCCGCCGAAGTCATCCTCGATATCCTGAGCGTCGATTACAATGAAACCATTCAGGCTGCTGCCGGCAAGCAGGCTGAGGAAATACTTGCTGCTTCGCGAAAGGCAGGAGGTTATATCCTGATCGTTGAAGGCGGGGTCCCGACCAAGAAGGGACACGGCATGATCGGGAACAAGGAGATGCTTGATGTCCTGAAGGAAAT
>DAIDTZ010000311.1 GCA_027456925.1 Nitrospirota bacterium | reverse complement strand
ACAGGAAGGTCAGCTGATCAGCGAATGAAGACACCGCATCAAGAACGGGGAGCGCTCAATGGATATTTGATACATTCATAAAAAGTCAAAATCCACCGCGGAGGCGCAGAGACGCAGAGAAAAAGACTTTACAAATCGAATAGTTCTCTCGGCGTTCTCTGCGGCTCTGCGGTTAAATCCGACTTTTTACGAGATCATCATATAAAGTATCAGATCTGCTGGCGTGGTTTGAATATCAGATGAGTGAACTCTGGGTGAACTCTACATGGAGCGAACGCGGTCTCCCCTATCCGTCATTATGCCGCCTGCACGATTCGCACAACGGAGCAGCTATCGGGTGCTCATTTGTCTTCTCGGGATGATCGCCCTTCTTCCCCTGCGGGCCTCCGCCACTACGGAGTATGCGCGACAGACGGGGTTTGAGTGCAAGCGGTGCCATATTGATGCGATCGGCGGCGGACCGCTCACGGAAAAGGGGAAGCAGTACCTCGAAGAAATAAAATCCCAGGGCCTCTACCGTCCGCTCACCTTGACCCGGCAGATCGCCCGCCTTCTGATCGGCTATTTTCATATGTTGGCCGCAATTATCTGGTTCGGCACGATCATGTATGTCCACCTTCTGCTGAAACCCGCATACGCATCGAAGGGCCTCCCCAAGGGCGAACTCAGGCTCGGCTGGCTCTCAATGGCCGTGCTCCTGATAACGGGAACACTCCTGACCATTGCCAGAATCCCGTCCTGGAATATGTTTTTTACCACGCGGTTCGGCATTCTTCTCGGCATCAAGATATGCCTGTTTCTGGTCATGCTTTTGAGCGCCGTCGTCGTAACCCTTTTCATCGGTCCAAAATTGAGAAAACAGAAAACACTCATTCCCGCGCAGGACAACGGCGTCTATACCCTTGATGGGCTCTCCCAGTTCGATGGAAAAGACGGACGTCCGGCCTATCTGGCCTACCGGGGGATCGTCTACGATGTGACCGCGAGCAGGCTCTGGAAGAACGGCTCCCATGTGACCAAACACGCCGCGGGCAACGATCTGACGGAACTCCTGAAAACCGCGCCCCATGGCGAGGACAAGATCCTCGCGATGCCGCAAGCAGGAAGACTGCTCGCGTCCGGAGAAAAGCTCAAACTGCCTTTCCATTTGCTGCTCTTCTACTTTTTCGCCTACATGAACCTCGTTCTCGTCTTCGTTATTACCTTCGTTATCGCCCTCTGGAGATGGTGGTAAGGCTGCTCTTGTCCGCATTCTTTCTTCCTCATGAAAGAGGAGCTGCCCGCGGCACATCATTATTAATTTCGGCAGGCTCCTTGACTTGTCCTTTCGCATACTCTATATTTATACGAAGAGAGGTGCATACCTGCTCATAGAGTGGACGCCGGACCTGGAAACGATTGTTTCCGAACTTGACAAACAGCATCAGCCGCTGTTCCATCGCCCCGGAGCGCGCCCCATCGGCCGTAGGCGCCTGGAATGGTTAAGGTTTTTGCCGGGTTTTTCCGATAATAATGATATGAAACGTCCTTTTTTCATAGTCGGCATGATTGCGAATCTGTTCAACAGAGGGAAAGACGGGCTGCGCGAGACGGAATATCTCGGGTACGAGTCTTACCCTTCGGGGAACCTGTCGCAGCATGGACCCGTGAAGACCGCGACCTCCCCCGCGATGCAGGAGCGCAAGGCAGCAATCTGACCGGCTGCGTCTTCGACCGATTTCCATCGGGGCCGCGGGAAAACTATTGTCCTTCAGCGAAGCTTCCCTGCTTTCTCCAATCACCCGATCTTTACCGCATGATCCCGACCCCTGCCGCCAGTGTAGCGCTTCATCCTAAAAAAGGCATTTGACACGGATCAAATCTGATAAGAGTCGGATAACGGCGGATTTTTCGCCAAATAGTAGTTCCCCCAAGAGGTGATTGCCTTCGAATTTATCCGCTTCTTCTGTGTCTAAGTGCTTTTTCTATGTTCATAGATTCCTTTTTTTTGCCGCCGTTCAGCACGCACCTGCAAAGAGAAGCGTGCATCCAGTTTTTTCATTCTTTCTTTGCGTCTTAGCGACTTTGCGCGAAATTCCGGCTTTTTCAGGTTCTCAAAACTTGCAGCGACTTGAGATCGTCCTCCCCGGTTGACGATTTCAATCAAAAAGAATATAGTAGAAAAGAAAGAAAAACGAGCTCATGAGCGACCTTCCCGAGGAGACGCCACCACGTGACTGACAACCCTATTGCTGAAGTTACCTCATCCGATACCCCCACGCTTTCGATCATTCCCCTGGGCGGAGTGGGTGAGATCGGGCTCAATATGACGGTCCTCGAATACGGGGACGATATCATGG
>DAIDTZ010000310.1 GCA_027456925.1 Nitrospirota bacterium | reverse complement strand
ATCGAGGTTCGAAATCATATTTTTACTTCAGGACGCAGTATCCGCGATAAGCTCCTGTCCTGAAGAAGGAAAGAATGATATAATGGAAACAGAGTAAATGGACGAAGGATGAATACCAGCGGCAGGTAAACGTGATGATCTCGTAAAAAGTTGGATTTAACCGCGGAACCGCAGAGAACGCCGAGAGAACCATTCAATTTGTAAAGTCTTTTTCTCTGCGCCTCCGCGGTGGATTTTGACTTTTTACGAATGTATCAAACAGAGACCCTGGGGAGGATGGAATGCCTGTTGTGCTAGGGGTGCTGAAGGAGACAGGCCACGGTGAAAAGCGCGTGGCCGTCGTTCCCGAAGTGGTAAAAAAATTCAAGGCTCTCGGCGCGGAGCTCTGCATTGAACAGGGGGCCGGCGACGGGAGCTTTATTTCCGACAGCGACTTCGGAGCGGCAATCATTGCCGCGAGCAGCAACGACGTGTTCGCCGGGAGTGAGATCATTTTAAAAGTACGGCCGCCCACCCTGGACGAGATCCGGCTTATGCGGCCGGGTACAATACTCATCGGTTTCCTCCATCCCTACCAGGAACCGGAACGGGCGAAGCTGCTCTGCGAACGAAAGATCACGAGCTTTGCCGTTGAATTGATCCCCCGTCTTTCCCGGGCCCAGAGCATGGACGCCCTCTCTTCCCAGGCCACGGTCGCCGGCTACCAGTGCGCGCTCATTGCGGGAGTCATTTCCCCGAAATTCTTTCCCATGATAACCTATGCCGCCGGCACCCTGCGGCCTGCGCGCGTCATGGTCATCGGCGCGGGCGTTGCCGGACTCCAGGCCATTGCGACGGTGCACCGGCTCGGCGCGATCGTCGAAGCCTACGACGTGCGGCCGGAAACGAAAGAGCAGATCGAGTCCCTCGGCGCGCGGTTCGTCGATACCGGAGTTGCGGCAGTCGGCTCCGGCGGCTACGCGCGGGAACTGACCGAGGACGAGAAGATGGCCCAGCAGGAGAAGCTCACCCGGGCCATCGCGCAGGTGGACGTGCTCATTACGACCGCGGCGATACCGGGGAAAAAGAGCCCCCGCATCGTCACCAGGGACATGGTGGTCCGCATGAAGAAAGGCGCGATCATCGTCGACATGGCGGCGAACAGCGGCGGCAACGTCGAAGGTTCGCGTCCCGGCGAGACCGTGATCAAGGACGGCGTCACCATCGTGGGGACAGTCAACCTCGCGTCGCGCATGCCGGTGCACGCGTCGGAGATGTATGCCAGGAACCTGTTCAACTTTATATCGCCGTTCATCAAGGACGGCAAGCTCCTCCTCGATTGGAATGACGAAATCCTGGCAGGGAGCGCCT
This sequence comes from Nitrospirota bacterium, assembly GCA_027456925.1. Taxonomy (GTDB): domain Bacteria; phylum Nitrospirota; class UBA9217; order UBA9217; family UBA9217; genus JAJYKN01. The sequence continues at coordinate 1,034 of DAIDTZ010000310.1, read as the reverse complement.
TTACCCATGAAGGATTGATCAAACATGAAGGGGTAAAGCAGCAGCTCATGGCAGTTAGCTCTTAGCGGATGGACCTCAGAGACCGGATGAAAGTCTGTTGCCATGAGCTATGAGCTTTATTTTGGAGGGTACTTTCTTATGGAAGGTTTCGCAGCGCTCTATATATTCATGCTGGCCGCATTCACCGGCTATGAAGTGATCTCGCGGGTGCCCGTGATCCTGCATACGCCGCTCATGTCCGGGTCGAACTTTGTCCACGGCGTGGTCTTGGTGGGCGCCATGGTCGCGCTGGGAGAGGCGCGGACGCCGCTCGAACAGGCCATCGGCTTCATCGCCGTGTTGCTCGGGGCCGCCAACGCCGCAGGCGGCTATGTTGTCACGGAACGGATGCTCGCGATGTTCAATATCGATAAAAGCAGGAACACTAAGAAAAAACAAGATTAACCGCAGAGGTCGCAGAGAGAGAAAAATTTAAATATTTATGTTCCGATACAAATGCTGCGCCCTCTGCGTCCTCCGCGGTAAATGATCTTTTGCATAAGGTTTGTAAATGACGATTAAACTTCTCATAAACTCCAGCTACTTCATCGTGGCGATCTTATTCATCCAGGGCCTGAAAGGCATGTCGTCGCCGGTCACTGCGCGGCGCGGGATCATGTGGGCAGGCGCGGGCATGGTGCTGGCCACGCTTGTCACCTTCGGCCGGCCCGGCATGAGCAACTACACGCTCATGGTGATCGCCCTTGCCCTGGGCGGAGGGCTTTCCGCCTGGTCGGGCAAAGTGGTCAAAATGACCGACATGCCGCAGATGGTCGCGCTGTACAACGGCATGGGCGGCGGCGCAGCAGCATCCATCGCGGCGATCGAGCTGGCGCGGGGCGAAACGCACGGCACGGCTGCCACGTCCCTTGCAGTGCTCGGCGGCCTGATCGGCACCGTGTCCTTCTCCGGTTCGCTGGTCGCCTTTGCCAAGCTGCAGGGCATCATGAAAAAAACCTTTCATCTGCCCGCGCAGAATGCGGTGAACGTGGTCC
>DAIDTZ010000309.1 GCA_027456925.1 Nitrospirota bacterium | reverse complement strand
TAGTCACCCTGTCCGGACTTTCGGGCGTCTACATCGTGTCCGCTGACGGGAACGCCGTCTTCCAGATGGTCCAGCTCGGTGAAGAACAGGGCGATTCCGTCGAAGCGGTGACAGGCTTGAAAGCCGGCGACAAGGTGATCGTGAGCAAGCAGGCCGCCGGCATCGACGGGAAAAAAGTTGTCGTTGCGCAAAAGTAATACAACATAAGAATAAAAATCATGTAACCACGGATAAACACGGTTAAGCACGGACAACTTATTTAGATTTTCGATTTTTCTCTCCACTCTGTGTTTATCCGTGTGTTCTGCGAGGCAGAACCCGTGGTTACAATAGGACTTAATCATGAAACTAAACATCAGCGGCAAAATCACTCAATACTTCATCAACTCACAGCTCACCGTGCTGCTCATGGCCGCCACGGCGATCCTGGGGCTCTTCGCCCGCTGGTTCACCCCGCGGGAGGAGAACCCGCAGATCGTGGTGCCTGCTGCGAACGTGATGGTTATGATGCCCGGCGCCTCGGCCAAGGAAGTCGAGGAGCTCGTGTCCAAACCGCTCGAGGCAAAGCTCTGGGAGATCCCGGGCGTCGAGGACGTGTATTCCGTATCCATGAACTCCATGTCCATGGTGACGGTTAAATTCTACGTGGGCCAGGACAAAGAACGGTCCATGGTGAAGCTCTACGACAAGATCATGTCCAATATGGACTTTGCTCCTCCCGGAGCTTCCCAGCCGCTTGTGAAGCCCATCGACGTCGATGATGTGCCGATCGTGGCTATCACGCTCTCGGGCGCGCCGGGCACGAATTACGATGACACGCAGCTCAAGGTCGTTGCCGACCACGTCCTCGACGAACTCCGAAAAGTTCCCGGCGTGGGCAACACCACGATCATCGGCGGCAGGAACCGCCAGGTGCGGGTGACCCTCGACCCCCTCCGCATCGCGGGCTACGGGCTCTCACCGCTCCAGATCGCCGGCGCCATCAGCATGTCAAATGCAAATCTTATCTCCGGCGACCTCGAACAGGGCAACAAGAAGCTCGTTCTCGAAACCGGCGGGTTCTTTGAAAAGGCCGCGGACGTAAAAAACGCCGTGGTGGGGGTGGCGAACAACAAGCCCGTGTATCTCGGCGACGTGGCCGACGTAACCGATGGATTTGAAGAAACGGTGAAGCTTACGCGCATCGCGTTTACCAATAACCACGGCAATCATGCTGTCGTTGCAGGCGCGGACCATTTTAGCGGCGAGCTTCCCGCCGTGACCGTTGCATTGGCAAAACGACAGAAACTGAATGCCGTGAAGATCTCGGACCAGATCCTTAAAAAGCTCAATGAACTGAAAAAGACGGAGATCCCGTCAGGCATTACCGTGACCGTCACCCGGAACGACGGGAAAACAGCGAACGACGCGGTGAACGAGCTTGTGTTCCACCTGATCGTATCTATCCTCGTCGTCATCGTCCTGCTGTACTTTACCCTGGGTTGGCGTGAGGCCGCCATCGTGGCCCTGGCCATCCCGCTCACGCTCTTTATCACTCTTGCCGTGGGAATGCTTGCAGGCCAGACCATCAACCGGATCACACTCTTTGCATTGATCCTGTCGCTCGGCCTCCTGGTCGATGACGCGATCGTGGTGGTAGAAAATATCCACCGCCATTATCAACTCCAGCAGCACTCACGGCTGCAGGGCGCCATCCTCGCCGTGAACGAGATCGGCATGCCCACGATCCTGGCGACCATCACCGTGGTGCTGGCCTTCATTCCCATGGCGTTCGTCACGGGCATGATGGGCTCCTACATGAAACCGATACCTTTTAACGTGCCGGTAGCGATGATCACGTCGCTCTTAGTCGCCTTTATCGTGACACCCTGGGCAAGCTACCGTTTGATGAAATCGGACCACCATGCAGCGGCGCCCTCTCTTGAGGAGACGAAGATCTACCGCATGTACAAAAAGGTCCTTGAACCGCTGCTGCAAAACCCGGTTAAACGCAGGGCCTTCCTTGCAATCATCATGACGGCCTTCGTTATCACCATGAGCTTCCCCCTGTTCCAGTGGGTGAAGTTCCGCATGCTGCCCAAGGCGAACAAGAACACGTTCCTCGTGACCATCGACATGCCGGTGGGTACGGTGATCGAGAACACGGACCGGGTCGCGCGCGCCGTGGGCGATTATATCCGCCGCATCCCCGAGGTAAAGGATTATGAGACCTTTGTCGGCACCGGCTCGGTCATGGACTTTAACGGCCTGTTGCGCGGCGGCGCGTTCAGGGAAGCAAGCCAGTTCGCGGACATCCGGGTGAACCTGATCGATAAGAAAAAGCGGTCCATCTCAAGCGAGAAGATCGTGCTCAAGATCCGGCCGGATATCGCAAGGCTCGCGCAGGAATACGGCGCGAACATCAAACTCGTCGAAGACCCGCCGGGCCCTCCCGTGCGCGCCACCATCGTAGCGGAGATCTACGGCCCGGACTACGCGAAGCAGCGCGAGATCGCCGGAGACATGAAAGCGCTCTTTGCAAAGACGGACCAGGTCGTGGACATCGACGACAGCGTGAAGGAAAAACAGGACAAGTACCAGCTGATCGTGGACAAGGAAAAAGCGGCGCTCATGGGCGTCTCAACGGAGCAGATCGTCCAGACCCTGCGGCTTTCCGTGGCCGGCATGGCAATCTCCACCCTGCACCGGCCCGAAGCCAGGACCCCGGTTGCCATCATGCTGCGCCTGCCCAAAGGGGACAGGAGCGGCCTTTCGGACATGGACAAAATATATCTCACCAGTCAGCAAGGCAGCCAGGTTCCTCTCTCCTCGCTCGTCAACATCGTGCCCGCGGAGATGGACCAGGCTGTTTATCACAAGAATCTTCAGCCCGTGACCTATGTCTACGGAGAAATGGGCGACCGCAGCCAGGTCTATGCAGTGATCGACATGATGAAGTATCTCTGGAAACATCCGCTGCCCAAGGGTTATACTGTCAAGTGGGACGGAGAAATGAAGCTGACGCTTGATGTATTCCGCGACCTGGGCGCTGCCATGGGCGTCGCTTTGATCGCGATCTATCTTCTGCTCGTCGGCCGGTTCCGGTCCTTCACGATCCCGCTCGTCATCATGGCGTCGATCCCG
>DAIDTZ010000308.1 GCA_027456925.1 Nitrospirota bacterium | reverse complement strand
CCAGCGCCGCCAGCAGGGGCATATTGAACGAGGTAAAGATCATCGCAAGGCCGATGCCGATCAGGATAATGCCGATATTTTCCACGGAATGGTAGGCAAGCAGGCGCTTCAGATCATGCTGCATCAACGCATAGAGGACCCCCATGACAGCCGACACCAGGCCGAACAGGAGCACCAAAGCGCCCCACCACCAGGGGAAATGGCCGATCAGGTCGAACGTAACGCGGACGATACCGTAAATGGCCGTCTTGAGCATCACGCCGCTCATGAGCGCGGACACATTGGAGGGGGCCACGGGGTGAGCCTCGGGCAGCCATACGTGCAGGGGGACAACGCCGGCCTTGGCGGCAAAACCGAAAAATGCGAGAAGAAAGGCCGCCGTGGCCAGTCCGGCAGGGAGCGCAGTCCCGCGCATGGCATCAAAGGTATAACTTTGAAATCCCGAGAAGCCCGTTGCAAGGCCGGCCATGATTCCGAAAGACAGGAGGATGGCAATGGCCCCCACATGGGCCACGACGAGGTAGAGGAACGCAGCCCGGCGGTTCTCGATCTTTTCATCCTCAAAGAGAACAAGAAAATAAGAAGCAGCTGCCATCAGTTCCCAGGCAATAAGAAAAAAGAAGGCATCGTCAGCCAGCACGACGAGAAACATGCCGGCGAGAAAGAACGAATAAAAAACTACGAGATTCGTTACGGGACGAAGGCCGAGAAAACCTTTCACATACCCGATGGAGTACAGGGATACAAAAAAAGAGAGCAAACCCACGACAGTCAGAAAAAAACCGGACAAGAGGTCGAGCCTCAGGTGAAAGGGAAGGTCAGGCAAACCGACGGGCAAAATGACCTGGTAGACGGCGCCGCTCGATACCGCCCACACGCCTGCGGCCGAAGCGAGAAAGGATGCGATGGCGGCGAGGGAAAAACCCGCGTTGATGAGAAGCCGCTGGTTCAGGCGCAAAAGCGGCGTCAGCGCCAGAAGGAGCAGGAGCAGCCCGAAAGACAAGGAAATGATACTGATTGGTGAAAAAAGCACGTTACAACCCCCCTGAATATCACCGCATCTTCAAATCTGAAGCCGATCATTTCACGCGAGGACAACGTGTTGTTTCACTGCACGTTCACTTACTATAGGTATCGATAATTTGAGAAAGCCCCAGTACAATAGCCACGGGTGTCGGAGGACAGCCGGGAATATAACCGTTAACCGGAATCACGTTCGCTACGCCGTTGGTGACTGCGTAACTGCCTTTATAAATCCCGCCGTCGAGCGCACAATCGCCGCAAGCCACAACGAGCCGCGGCTCAGGGGTCGCGAGATAAGTTCTCTTGACGGCAAGCTCCATCTGGCGGGAAACCGGGCCGGTAACGAGCAGCACATCGGCATGGCGGGGTGAAGCCACGAAATCGACGCCGAATCGCTGGATGTCGTAAATGGGGTTGGTGAGCGCCGTGCACTCCCACTCACAGGCGTTGCACGACCCGGCATCCACGTGCCTGATGCGAAGCGACCTACCGAAGATTGTATCAATCTTTTTCTGAAAGTCAACAATCTTCACCGCCTGCTCGGGCGTGACATTGAATCCTTCCGGAAAAGGAATGACCTGTTTCTTGGTTACAATGTTTTTAAAAATCTCTTTCAGCATGGCTTACCTAAGGAGTCAGCTAAGTTTTTTCCTGACTCCTGACTCCTGCCTTCTGTCTTCTTGCCTTTTTCACATATCCGTCCCTGAATAAGACAGATTAAAGCTCTTGTTGCAGAGCGGAAAATCGGGAACGATGTTCCCATGCACCGCAAAGGGCACTGCCGGCCAGTTGCAGTAGGAAGGCGAGCGGAGCTTGACGCGGAGCGGTTTGCCGTCTTTGTCCGCCTTGACCCAGTAGAACAGCGATCCCCGGGGCGTTTCCGCATAGCCGAGCGCCGAAGCATAGGCAACCGCCTGCTTGACCGGAACAGCCAGTTCGCCCTTGTATCCGCTTTCGAAAATCGCATGAACCATGGAAATCGAACATTCAATTTCTTCCGACCTCACCATCATGCGGGCCATAACATCGCCTTTTTCGAGAGTATGGGCCTCGAAGATCAGGCGATCATATAAGAGATGGGGGTGTGACTTCCGCAGATCGTCGGGCAGACCCGAAGCGCGGGCAGCCACCCCGGTTACGCCGAGCTTCCGGCGATATCCCGGGACAGTCTGCCGGTATTTTGGAGCCGTTCGACATGCGAGACCGAACCTAGGAGCAATTCCATGAGTTCTTTGAAGTCTTTCGTGGCCTGGTCGATGGTCCTTAAAATATCGTCGGTCTGGGCAAGCACGTCCCGGGAAACGCCGCCGACCACGTTCAGACCGCGCAGGTATCTGCTGCCGGTCAACCGCTCGTTCAGTTGCATGAGCCGTTCCTTGATCACGGCGCCGTTCATGTACCCCACACCGAGGCCCGTTCCCGCGCACATAAAGCCGATATCGCCGACGTGGTTGTAAATCCGTTCCAGTTCAAGTACGAGCGTCCTGATCGCGGCAGCTTTTTCCGTTATTTCAATGCCCATCATGCGCTCGACAGCCATGCAATAAGCAGCGCCGTGCGCGAAGGAAGAGGTGCCTGAGACGCGCTCAGCAAGTTTCACGCCTTCTCCAAAATCCAGCTTCTCGAACTGTTTTTCCGTCCCCTTATGGGTATAGGACAAGCGGGGCTCAAGAAAGAAAATGGTTTCCCCTATGGCGCTGAACCTGAAGTGTCCGGGCTCGATGATGCCCGCGTGCACAGGGCCCACGGGGATCTCGACGATGCCCTCGCCTGAAACTTCCATGAAGGGATGGGCCACTTTTATTATTTCCCCTTCCCCCCATTCGCTCAGCTCCGATGCCGAGATCGACCAATCCTTGCGAAGCGGGTGGGAATGTGCGGGGAACGCTTCATGAAAAACAAGTCTGCGCTGGTCAGGATGCCCCTGCGGCTCCAGTCCGAACATATCCCGGATCTCACGCTCATACCAGTGGGCGGCGGGAACCAGCGTCGTTATGGACGGGAACCGGGGCTCTTCGGGCTTGACCGGCAGCACAATAATGGTAAACCGGTCAACGCCGGGCACGGAAAAAACCGCATAGACCCTGAACATGCCGTCCTTTTCCCGCTCATCAACGGCAAACAGGACCCGCAGGAGCGCATGAAGGTCGTCGAATAAATGGCGGCAGCTCTCCTTGAAGTCATCATGCCCGACTTCGAGGTAGGACTCGTTCAGATGCTCCGTTGTTCTTACCGCTTTTTTGACGATCGTTTCCATTACTTTACTCCCAGGACCAGGACACAGGCCTTGATCGTGGTATCGATGATTGCCGGAACTTTGAATCCCAGCATGACGATCGACGCAGCCATCAGAATCATCACCCCATTTGCAAGCACCCGTCCGAGATTCAACCCTTGTGGATGATGCGCCGAGGGCGCCATCGTCGATTCATCGGGGCTGCCGAACAGCATTTTGCCGAAACCCGACAGCACGCCGTAAAAAACAATGACCACGAAAACAAGGAACAGCGCCACGGCAAACCATAACCCGCGGTCCACGCCGGCCTTGAGCACCGTAAATTCGCTCACAAAGATATTGAACGGCGGCGTGCCGGAAAGCGACAACGCACCGATGAAGGTCAGTGTCCCGAGGAGCGGCATGGACGCAAGCACTCCCCGGACATTCGCGATGTTCGTGGAACCGAAGCGGGCCTGGATCTTGCCGGAAGCAAAGAACATGAGCGGCTTTGAAAGCGCATGGTTCAGAATGTGAAGGAGCGCGCCGTAAATGCCGACCGGGCCGCCGAAGCCGACGCCGAGGGAGATGATGCCCATGTGCTCGATGCTGCTGTATGCGAGTAATCGTTTATAATTGTCCTGCACCAGGATAAAGATGGACGATATGCCGACGGAAATGAGGCCGAAGATAATGAGCAGGTTGCCGGTGAAGGCGCTGCCCGTCGACGGCTGGACAATGGAAACAAAACGCATGATGCCGTAAAAAGCGGTATTGAGCAGGATCCCGGAAAGCAAGGCGCTGATGGGACTCGGAGCCTGGCTGTGGGCGTCGGGAAGCCAGTTGTGGACCGGCGCCAGGCCCGCCTTCGTGCCGTATCCCACGAGTACGAAGATGAAGGCAAGCTTCATGGTCGCGGGGTTCAGCTTGTACGCGACCCCCCGGAGGACGGTCCAGTTGAGCGCTCCTTCGGTCCCCATGACCGCCGTCGACGCGTAGTAGGCGATGAAGGTCCCGAGCAGCGCGAAGGTGATTCCCACGGTGCAGAGAATGATGTATTTCCACGCGGCTTCAATCGCCAGCGGGCGCTTGTGGAACCCGAGGCCGATGAGAAGCGCCGACACGATCGTCGTGGCCTCGATCCCGATCCACATGATGGCAAGGTTGTTCGCCATCGTCACCAGCAGCATCGTGAAGATAAAGAGGTGAAGCAATCCGTAATACGTCCGGACCCCGCGGGGGTTCGTGAGCCCGGCTTCGAATTCATGATCGAGATAGCTGATAGAGTAAATGGCCGAGGCAAGGCTCAGGAAAATCACGAGCGACATGACATACCCCGAAAGGGCATCCATGGAAAAAGCCTCGTTCAGCGCCGATACCGGGCCCGCGAATGACGCCGTAATGACCGGGAACGCCGCGATCACGAGGGCAACGACCCCCGCAAGACTCACGTAGCCGACAACGCGCGGGTTCCAGATGTTGTAACAGATGATCGCCGTAACGATCGGTATGACGAGTATTGCAATCATGTATGTCTTCTGCCTCTGCTTTGAACTCCGAACTTTGAACACCCTGCTCTCGCGCCCGGCACTCGAAATCGCGGGTGCAGGCTCCGGACTATCCTTTGAGCACCGTCAACTGATCGAGGTCGGCCGACGCAAAGGCCCGCTTGATTTGCACCGCGAAAATGCCCAGAATGATGACCCCCATAAGCATGTCGAACAACATGCCAAGCTCGATCATCGTCGGCATGCCGAAGGTCAAAGAGAACCCGGCGAGGAAGAGCCCATTTTCCATGAACAGGAGCCCGATCACCAGCGTCAGCGCCTTTTTCCTCGTGATCATGATGAACAGGCTGATCAGGATCACGGCAATGGATATCTGGAGCGCGTTCCTCGAGAATCCCGTAACGAATATGCCGTCTTTGAGCGAGGCATATACCACGGCGACCAGAATGCCCGATATGGCCAGGGACAACGAGTTGCCGATGTAAGGCTGGATCTCATGGGTCACCCGCATCCGGCGCACGATCCGGCGAAGGAAGAGCGGGATCAGGATGCCCTTCGTCGCAAGGGTCAGAAGGGCCGCTATATACAAATGCGTTTCACCCACCAGGACCGCAACCACGGCAATAAGGCCCGCCAGGAGCCACGAGTTGATCGTGTACGCCTTTACGTAGGACTCGATGCTCTTAAAGGCGTTCAGCGTCACGGCGGTCAAAAGGATGCCTATGGAGATGTAGTCAATAACGGAAAAAGCTTCGATCCAGTTTTTCAATTCATTTCACTCCATTGCACACGATACAAAATGCTTCGACAGGTCTGCATAGGGCTATTTCTCCATCATGATGTGCGTCAGCAGCGATAAAAACGCGAGGACAAAAGCGCTTCCCAGGATTGAAGGGAGCTGGAAAAACCGCACCTTGGCGCGCGTGGACTCGATCAGCGCCATCAGGACGGCCATACCAACCATCTTCAGCGCATAGATGCCGGCTGCCGCGACAATGGTCACGCCGCCGGAGGCCTGCACCATGCCGCCCGGGAAAAAGATGTCCACGGCGAGCGTGAACAGGACCATTTGCTTTATGTAATGCCCCCACTCCATGAGAGCAAGATATCTTCCCGAATACTCCAGGATCATGCCTTCGTGGATCATCGTCAATTCCAGGTGGGTGTCCGGGTTATCAACGGGCACCCTGCCGGTTTCCGCGATGATCGCCACCAGGAACGCGGAAAGCGCGAGCAGGTGCGACGGGGAAAAGTTGACGCTCTGGACCGTGGCGATACGAACAAGGTTCGTGGAGCCCGCGGAGATGGCGGCGGTAAAGAGCGCAAGCATCATCATGGGTTCGACCAGGATCGCGACGGTCATTTCCCGGCTGCTGCCCTCGCCGCCGAAACCCGTGCCGGCATCAAGCCCGGCGAGCGCCATGAAGAACCGCGCGAGGGCGAAAAGATAAATGAGGGCGATCACATCGCCCGTTATACTGAAGGAGGAGAGCGTGGACACCACCGGGACGATCAGGGCGGCGGCGACGGTCGCTGCGAATACGATGTAGGGAGTTGCCTTGAAGATCCATGAGGTGACCGTGGAGACCACCATGTCCTTTTTCAGGAGACGCAGAAGATCATAGTACGGCTGGAGCACGCCCGGTCCGACACGGCCCTGCATGGACGCCTTGAGCTTCTTGATCACGCCGTTGACGAGCGGCGAGAACAGAATGATTATCAGAAATTGAAAATTATGCATGTTTGCCGTATGCCCTGCCCCTTGCCCCTTGCCCCTTGCCCCTGGCTTCGCTACGTTCCGAATATCAACAGCACGATAAGCGTTATCAGGATGTACCCCAGATACAACTGGAGGCTCCCCGATTGCAGCAACCTGACCTTCCGGGCAACCACGTTGATGAAACGGGTTACCGGCTCGTACAAGTACCGCTCGAAGAACGGGGTGATCTCCCCGCCGTACTGGATGGATTTTACGAAGAACGGCTTCAGGACATACCGGACCCTGAGGTCCCGGCTCGGGAGATAAATGCGTTTGTAGATGATGCGGAGCGGTTTGGTAAAGGCCGTGGCGGTATATTGCATCCGGGGCGTGAGTCCGCGAATGCCGCAGTCCCAGGAATCGGCATAGACGGTCTTTCTTTTCCCGCCCATAATCCTGATGGCGAGCAGGACAGCGACGGCCATGAATATCATGGTAATGAGCAAGGCGGCCGGAGACAGCGCTGCCGACGTCTGCCCGATGACCAGGACGCCGTGCGACTCCAGGGCCGGGGAAGCGCCGGTAAGGGCAGACACTGCCGGAAGGAGCCATGACAGCGCCGTCCCGGGGAAAAGTC